>JALRDG010000134.1 GCA_023257055.1 Candidatus Saccharimonadia bacterium
AATGTATCGAGGAAAAACGGGCACGCAGGTAACGAATGGCCCGGCAAAGTTATGTCAGGCGCTGCAAATCGACCGATCGTTTAATGGTCACGACGCGAGACAGTCCCCGCTACGTTTGTTTGCCGGTCCGCCGGTACCAAAGGACGATATTATAACGACGACACGGATTGGCATCAGCAAAGCGAAAGACGAGCCGCGGCGTTTTTATATCGCCAGCAGCCCGTATGTTTCGGTACGTGCAGCAAATATTTAGTCGTCGATTGAGCGCACTTCTTTTTTCTTGCTGCGGCCATCCATATCAACATCGTAAATGTGAACTGATTTTTGATTCATTTCGACGGAGCCGATGTCTTCATCGGCAATGTCGTCGATATATTTAATTAATGAACGAATAGAGTTGCCGTGTGCTACGAGCATGACATTTTGGCCATGACGAATGCGAGGCATAACAACTCGCAAGTAGAACGGAATAACCCGTTGGTATACATCTTTTAGGGATTCACCGCCTTCGACCGGACTGTCCCAACTACGACGCAGGTCCATAAAGGATTCTTCGCCAATAATGGCCTTAATCTGGTCTTTGTTCATGCCGGTATAAATGCCGTAATCACGTTCATTCAAGGCAAGAGCTGGTTCATGATGAAGATCGTAATGACCAGAGCCATTCATGATAGCTTCGAGTGTTTCCTTTGTGCGAATTTGCTGCGACGTGTAGGTGTAGTCGATCGTCATGTCTTTTAGTTTTTCGCCAAGCTTAGCGGCCTTTTCGATGCCTTGCGGGGCAAGGTGTACGTCGGTTGTGCCAGTCCATCGGCCCTGTAGGTTGTATTCTGATTCTCCGTGGCGCACGACGATCAGTTTACCAAGTCGGTTGCTACCTTCAACTTTATTCTGGAGTTCGCCAGCAAAGAATCCGTGAATATTTTCGGCAGTCGTATTGTTAATGCGCTGGATTGCTTCGGCTGTATTAAAGGCGGAGTGCGGCGTGATGAGCACGTTATTCATTTTTGAGAGGGCTTCGACTTCGGCAATGCGCGTGTAGTCATCTGGGCTTGTGGCATGTCCGTTAATCGCCGCGACGATACTTTCCTGGTGAAGGAATTGTTCGCCGTCGAGGGTATCAAGGCCGGCGGCAGCAATATGACCACTCCGAAGCGCGGCGATTAGCGCACGGTTTTCAACTAACTCACCTCGGGCGGTATTAATCAATATCGCGCCACGTTTCATATGTTCGATCGTACCTTCGTTAATGAGGTGGTAATCTTCTGCCGTTAGCGGGGCGTGGATCGATAACACGTCGCTTTCGCGCAAGACGTCGTCGAAACTCTTGTAGCTAAAGCCAATTTCATTGGCAATGGCTTCGTTCTCGTAGGTGTCGTAGGCAATAACATTCATCTGGAAGCCGCGGCCAATCCGTGCAGCTTGTTGGCCGATTCTTCCGGCGCCAATCAATCCGAGGGTTTTGCCTTTAAGGTCGAACCCAATATGTTCGTCAGAAGCATAGCTGCCGTGCTCAACACTGTCGAGAGTGGTCAGGAGCTTGCGCGATAGTGCAAGTAGTAACGCGAAAGCGTGCTCAGCGACGGTGTTCTCGCCGTATGTTGGCACGTTGACGACACTGATATTGTGTTCCTGTGCCGCGTCAAGATCGATATGATTAAAGCCAGTCGAACGGGTGGCAATCAGCTTCAGATTTGGTATTTTTTCAAGTACGTCGCTGTTGACATTGCTGTCGACGAAGACTGAAAGTACGTCGGCGTCAATCACGGCATTTTCCGGCGTAATGACATCATCCATGAATACAAGTTCGTGATCGGTGTCCCTAAATGCCTCCTGTAATTGAAAAGTATCAATCTTTGTTGATTCGTAAAATACAATTTTTGCCATAGAATTATTGTTCCTTGTTGTTTAACGGGTGGGCGAGTGATAGGCTTTGGTCGGCTTCGGCAATGCGCAGCAACTCGTTATATTTGGCGACACGATCGGTGCGCGAAAGGGAGCCGGTTTTGATTTGATCGGTGCCGAGGCCAACGGCGAGATGTGCAATGGTCGTATCTTCCGTCTCACCGGAACGGTGGCTCATAACGGTGTTCCATCCAGCTTTTTTCGCCATAAGAACGGCGTCGATTGTTTCGCTAAGGCTGCCAATTTGATTTGGCTTGATAAGAATCGCATTGGCGGCTTTCTGCTTGATGGCGCGCTCGAGAAGCTGCGTGTTGGTAACGAGCAGGTCGTCGCCGACAAGTTGTAATTTGTCGCCCAGCTCTACGGTAAGTGTCTGCCAGTTTTGCCAATCATTTTCGTCGAGGCCATCCTCAATCGAGACGATAGGGTAGGTTGTCACTAGGCTGCTGTACCAGTCGATCATTTCACGAGCAGTAAGGACTTTTCCTTCGGTCTTCAGCAAGTACCGTCCGTCTTCATGGAATTCACTTGAAGCAACATCGAGCCCCAGTGCGATGTCTTTGCCTGGAGTAAGACCGGCCGATTCGATGGCGCGAACAATGAGCGAAAGTGGCTCATTATTGCCATTTCGAACACTCGGTGCATAGCCGCCTTCGTCGCCGACGGTCGTACCATAGCCTTCGGCTTTCAAAATTTTTGCTAGTGCATGGAAAACTTCTGTACCCATGCGAATGGCTTCGGTGAACGTCGGTGCGCCAACAGGAATAATCATGTATTCTTGAATGTCGCTGCTACCGCTGGCGTGCGAGCCCCCATTCATGACGTTCATCATGGGCATTGGCAGTGACTGCATTTCGCGTGTTCCAGCGAGTTCGGCAATATACGTATGCAGAGCAACTTTTTTACTGTTAGCTGCTGCCTTAGCGACGGCCAGGCTTACCGCTAAGATGGCATTCGCGCCAAGGCCTGCCTTATTCGGTGTTGCATCAAGCTCCAGCATGACTCGGTCAATTTCACGTTGGCGGAACGGATCTTGGCCAATCAGCTCAATGGCGATTTTCTGTTCGATGTTTTCAATTGCCTTAAAAACGCTTTTTCCGCCGTAGTAGTCGGCTTTATCGCGCAGTTCGATAGCTTCGTGTGAGCCAGTGCTGGCACCAGATGGCACCGCCGCGCGTCCCATTGATCCATCAGAGAGATAGACGTCGGCCTCGACGGTTGGGTTGCCGCGAGAGTCTATGATTTGTCGTGCTGTAATACGTGAAATTGTTGTCATATCCATACGATTTATTGTACTCGCATCGTGGTAATGCGATAGGTAATTTACGTCACAAAAATACTATTTTCCATGCCAGCTCCTAAGTTACTATTGACTTTTTATGCTGATTATGCTTATATAGTAACGTAACCTAACAAAGACAAACATATGAATTTACTACGACACACACCATCATTTTCTCGTCCTGATCCACTCGGTGACGGCCTGGCTGAGGCGATTGCCGCCGAGCAGAGCGAACCGGATGCATTCGTGCATGACGGCTTTCTTGACGGTGAGCAGCTTGCCTCTACGTGGCAGAACACGCTCGACGATTTAAAGCAGGATCCTGACTGGTTCGATTTTGCTACCGAAGATTAGTCTTGTACACTAGGTATCGTATGACAAAAACAACGAAAGCTATTATTCCAGTGGCCGGATGGGGCACACGCCGTCTGCCAATTACCAAAGCCATTGAAAAATCAATGTTACCAATCGGCAATCGACCACTGGTAGATTATGTCGTGGCAGACTGTATCGCGGCGGGTATTCGGGATATTTATTTTGTTGTTAGTGAAGAAAATTCTCAACTTGAAAAGTTTTATACGACGAACGAGAACTTAAATGCCTACCTGCGCGCCAATGGTAAAGATGACAAATTACCGGAAGTGGCTGCGCCAGAAGGCGTAACATTTCACTTCATCGTGCAAGACCCAAACGGAAAGTACGGCACGAGCGTGCCAGTGGCGCTGGCGGCGGAATATCTTGCTGATGACGAATCGGCTGTCGTATTGATGGGCGATGATTTCCTCTACAGCCAGAGTGGCAACAATGACATCAAGCGACTCGTCGATGAAGCAACTGGCGGCTACGCAGCAATCATTGGCGTTGAAGTTCCTGAGGGTAGGGATATCTCCCGCTATGGCGTATTTAAGGTGGCAGACGATGGTCATTTTGCCGGTATCGTTGAAAAGCCTCGCCCAGAAGAAGCGCCATCGCGCTTAATGAACGTCAGTAAGTATGTTCTGACACCCGTGTTCCTTGCGGCGATCAAAGCACACGCTCAGCAAGAACTTGACGGCGAATACATGATTACCGAACCGATTTCGCAGGTTATCGATAGCGGTGAAGCGATGCGTATTGTCGTAGCAAATGGTGAATACCTTGACGGCGGTAGCGTTGAGGGCTGGCTACATGCCAACCGTGTCGTTCTTGGCGATCTCTAAATATTGTATTTGCATGCTGCTTATGGTATATTCCGAAGTAACAAACTTCGGGAAATAAACACATGCCATCAGAAGGCGAACCACGGTATCCGCATCATGAAAGGGAAGAGGTAACTCCGGCAGATTTGCAGGAGCATTTTGAGCGTAACCCGCACATGTACCATGAGGCGCTGCAGCCGTATGTGCGAACGCTTTTGGCTGAGCACGTCGAGGCGCCGGTTGAGCGTAAGCCGACAGGGCAGGATATTTCCAATAAAATTGAGCAAATTGCCGAGATGCGTCAGCTTGCTCGAGAGTACGACGAAGGCGAAGATATTGAGGATTTGTTCCTGACGAACGAAGATGCCAAGGTATTACTTGCCGAAGGCAAACACATGCAGCTGCTCTACAGCGCAGTATATTTCGAGCCATTTGATGATGAGGTTGCTCAGAATTTTTTGGATCTTAAGGGGTATGAGGCTGTTGCTCAACGTATTGAACAATTCCCAACTGTCGACCGCGCGCAACTCATGGAAGACTTGATTGATAATAGTAAAAGTATTAGTTCTATATTTCAGTTCTGTAAGGATGCGGGCGTACCAATCAATCCAGAGGGGGAGCGCAGGCTTGTTGAGCGAGTCGTTAAGGATGGCTCGCGTAATGATTTCCTTGCACTCTGTCGAAATCTCGAAAATCTTTCGACTATTTCGTCGCAGGAACTGGTCGATATCGTCATAGAAAGAGGGGAGACTTTACGGTACTGCTGGAGTGCACCGACGCTCGAAGGAATTGATCAAGCAAAACTTTTGCGCCACCTGGTAATTGACGCCGGACAGAATGAAATCATTTCACTGCTGCCCAAGTTTACGCATCTTTCCCCGAATGAAATGTGGAGTGTGGTCGATTGGCGTAAAAACATTAACCATATTCTTCGCTTCTTCGATAGGCTGCCGGGGTTCCCTGAAGACATGGCCTTCGTTGAGGTGCTATTGGAACGAGATATCGGCATGGGGGAGATGAAGCGGCTGCTTGAGCAGTTTAATCCAGAAGAGGTAGAAGCATTGCTGGAGCGTGATGGGCGATATGACCTATTGTTCAACTTGCAGGAGCGTTTTTCTTTCTCGAAAGATTCGAATGAGCTATATAACTTAGCGATAGAAGAGGGGTATGATCGAGACGAACTCCTTCCTGGCCTTGATGTCTCCTTCGCGCTCGATAAATCGATCGCCGAACTTTACGTACAGGAGGGTCACGTCAGTGACATTACCCTGAATTTCCGCTCGTTTGAAGGTTTGACAGAGATGGGTGTTGCCGATATGGCACTGAAGTATGGCGATCTTGCGACATATTATGAGTATGGTGGCGAAGAAAAGGCAATACTTCCATCAGCTGAAGCCTTTGCTGCCTATGAAGTGCAGTATGCGCATGGTTTCATACCGATTGGTGAACATCATGCGAAATATCTGCCTACGGAAGAGTACGAAGCGTATGTAAATATGGCACTTCGCTTACCAGAGAACAAGCGACCAGAAGTATTCCGGCGAGCAACGGAACTACTCGGTGGTGGGTTGTCGCAGCGAATGTATGGGCTGATTTATGACCTCATCATGGAAGAAAAAATTGACGAAACTGCTGCTGAGATCGGTGTGACGGAAGTCGGGTGGTCAGGATTCGAGCAGTTGAAGTCCGAAGTCGAAAAGTATGTCGAAGAGTTCCGATCAGTGCGGATCTCGCACGAAACCGAGCGAATGCTTGTAAAATCGCCACTGCTACGAGAAGTGCTTATGCAATTCGTAAATTACCGTAGCAGTGAATGGGGCGGGCCGAGTGAAGAGGAGTTTGAGGAAATCATGCGCCGACGCATGATTGCAGTGGTAGACGGCAGGGCCGTAGAGGACCTTCCGGAGAATACCTATCCTGATAGCCGAGAGTATGCCGTCGAGCTGCTTGAAAAGACCCCTGTAACCGAGGATGTCGCAAAGCGGTACGAGGTAATCAAGCAGGATATTGACGCTGCACTGCTGGCGCTTGAGCAGCCGAAGAGTTTCACGTTGCTTGTTGATGGACTAAAAACAAGTATTCATGACGTCATCGATAACTACGAAGACATTAAAGATAAAGTGCCGGATCACGAAAAGAATCCCGAAAAGCGTTTGATGTATCTTGAAAAGCAGCGACAAAAGTTGTTTAAGTATTTAGCTGATACGGAGGCAGGGACAAATACCGGCAGGCAGTTCATATTGGCATCTCCAGCTGACGTACGGCAGCACTTTGGCGAGCTGGAGCAGTTCAAGGAGCTACATGCACCGATGCGCAAGCTGATGTTCGCCTGGGCGATTCGTAAAAATCCGAACATGAAAGAACATCTTGAGCGATTGTCCGATAACCCGTCGATCGACGATGTAGCGCAATTGCGTGAATTTGTTGATCATATCGTACTACAAGAGACATTTGGTGACTACTTTACAGATAAGAAATCGGCGGCAAGGTTCAGTAAGATGGCGAGTACGGAAGCCTTTGACGAGGCATTGGTTCGTCAGCAGCAAAATGCGAAGCGGAGTGCCGAGCATACCGTGCAATTTGTAGCGACAAAGGGCCTGATGCTGGATCTTTCCGGTGAGATTGGTAACGCCTGCTGGGCTGGCAGGTCCGGTTGTATCGGGGCGGAGCGGCCAAACTTCGATGCCATCATCATGAAATCTTGCCCAGGAACTGAGCGCGAGAAAATCGTTGGTGCGGCGCTGCTAATTAAAACAATCGATTATCGCAGTGGCGAAGATGTACTCTTGCTTCGTGGGGTTAATCCGCGTGATGAATTTATTAACCGCGCTAACGTTGAACAGTTTTATGATGCTATTACCGACTACGTGAGCGATATCGCCTCTGAAAACGATATGCTACCGGCAATCGTGATTGATGATCATGCAGGTGGGGCTGGTACGAATCGACCAGCATTGCATAATTATATGACAGAAGAGCAGAAGGCGATGCAGCAGGTACAGGTCGAGGATAGTACAACCTACTTCAACGGCTACGATGTAACACGAATGTCGTATCGGCTTGGTTGGCTGTAAGGTTGTCTGCGATAAGTGACTTGTCGATTGCCTCTCAATCTGTTAAAATAAACTACTGATATTAATAGTTAAAGGAAAAAATCATGAAAGCAGTCGTAAAGATCGGTGGCAAGCAATATATTGTCGCTGAAAAAGAGACCCTTCTGGTGGACCGCCTCCAGGATGGCACGAAAGAGCTCACTCTTGACGCGCTGTTGGTGATTGATGGTGACAAATCAACCGTCGGCACACCAACTGTCAAAGGTGTAGTGGTGAAAGCCAAGGTGATTGAAGGTGAAGTGAAGGGCGATAAGCTCCGCATTATCCGCTACAAGGCCAAGAAGCGTGTTCACACCGAAACCGGTCACCGCCAAAAGTACTCACGCATCGAAGTTACTTCGATCAAATAATAAAAAAGCGTTACTCATAAAAACCCCACGAGCAAAACTTGTGGGGATTTTTATTGTGCTCGTGCTATAATGGTCCGTAAAGAGAGGGAAGATAAACACGGTGAGCACAGTAGTTATTTCAGTGACGAATCAAAAAGGCGGCGTCGGTAAGACGACGAGCAGCGTTAATATCGCCTATTACCTGGCAAAAGCGGGCAAAAAGACGCTTTTGATTGATTTTGACCCGCAAGGAAACGCCACGAGCGGCCTTGGTATCGACAAGCAGACACTGAGAAAGACCATGACAGATGTGATTAAGGGTGATACGCCACTCAAGAACATTATTCTGCCAAGCGTGCACAAGAATCTTTTCTTGGCGCCGGCGACGCCGCATCTTGCCAACGCCGAAGTCGAGCTCTCTCAGGCGCAGGGGCGATTCACGCGCCTAAAGCAGGCGGTAGAAGGCCTTGAAAGCTACGACTATATCTTAATTGATAGCCCGCCAAGCCTTAGCCTTTTGACAGTGAACGGGCTCATCGCGTCAAACTACGTATTATTGCCGGTACAGGCGGAATTTTATGCACTGGAAGGTCTTGGACAACTGCTTGAGACGATGAAGATTATCCGAAAGGGTATGAATCCGACACTCGAACTAATCGGCGTACTGCCAACAATGATGGACGGTCGTACGACGTTGAGCGGGCAAGTGCACGAAGAAATTAAGAAGTATTTCCCCGGTAAGGTATTCGACAACCCGATTCCACGTAATATCCGCCTGGCTGAAGCGCCAAGTCATGGACTGCCGGTAGGAATGTACGACCGCTTTTCGAAGGGTGCACGCGCGTATAAGGCGGTGACAAAGGAGGTGTTGGATCGTGTCGGCTAAACGAGCAACTGGGTTAGGACGAGGGTTTGAATCGTTAATTCCGACTGATCTTTTAGATGAGTCGTTCGATCCGACAGCCTCGCAAGACGAAAAAATCAGCGACCTTCGGCAAATCAAATTATCTGAAGTGCACGCCGACCCCGATCAGCCACGCCGACATTTTGATGAAATGGCAATTGACGAACTGGCAGCTTCAGTTCGTGAACATGGCATCTTGCAGCCAATTGTTCTGACGGCTGATGACGAAGGGTATAAGATTGTTGCTGGTGAGCGACGCTATCGTGCGGCCAAGCGTGCAGGGCTCGAAAAAATTCCCGCATTAGTACGTACGCTGAGCAATCAGCACCGTCTAGAGATTTCGCTGATTGAGAATATTCAGCGCCGCGATCTTAATCCGCTTGAAACCGCTACGGCGTACCTGAAGCTGCGTGATCAGTTTAATCTGACACTTGATGAAATCAGTGCCCGTGTTGGCGGAAAGTCGACCAGTGCGATCAGCAACACGATGCGACTGCTTAAGTTGCCAGAGTCGGCGAAGAAAGCCTTGTTCGAGCACAAGATTACTGAAGGACAGGCGCGGCCGCTAATTGGTGCTGACGAAGCGCTTATAGAGGAAATTCTCCCGACTATCATCAAAGGTGAGTGGAGCGCTCGAAAAATTGAGCAATTTATTGTTCAAATGAAAAACGAAAAGCGTGACGCGACGAAGCGATCTACCGGAAAGGTATCCGTTTCACCGTATCAGGATGATACTGATCGACTAAAGAAGAAACTATCTACGGAGGTAGAGGTCCGGGCGAACACCAAGGGTGCCGGCCGAATTGTCATTAAATTCAAAGACGAAAAAGAATTCCGCCGCTTGCAGCAATTACTCGAAAGTGATCACCGGCCCTAAAAGCCGGTGATTTGTGTTATTGGGTAAATACGGAGACTAACTGGCCCAACAACGTCGAACAGTGGGATTGGCCCCATACAGTCACGGGAGTCACAGGAGTAGCTACCGACACGGTTATCGCCCATGACGAACAGTGTTTCATCTGGAACGATCATGTCGACGTCTCCGTCGGTTGGCAGGTTTGGCGTGCCGTGTTTCATAATTTCGGCGTCTGGATTGAATCCGGTCGGGTTCTCGGCGTTGTATACTGTCACGACGCCGCTCTTTACGGTGACACGCTCGCCGGCAAACGCGATAACGCGCTTAACGACGTATTCTTCGCGGCCAATCACATCGTCGAAGTTTGGGTTTTTAAAGACGATGATTTGTTCGCGTTCGGGAATGTATTTTTCCCCCTTAAGCTGTGCAATTGTGACAGCCAAGCGATTAACGATAAGGCGGTCGCCAGTAAAGAGGGTACTTTCCATGCTTGGACCGTCGACACTGAAACTACGGAAAATGTAGCTGTTAATAAATAGCGTGCCTATGAGGACACAGGCGATAAATACCACCAGGCTGATGGCATCTTTTACCACCGGGTGGCGTTGTAGAAAATTCGGCTCCATTCTTTTAACTATACCACTGTTAGCGAATTCTATCCATGAAAAAGCCTGTGCTTAGGGTAGGCATATCGGCGGCCTAACGGTATAATGAAAAAAGTATTTATGAGACAACCACGAAATTCCGTAGATGGGTTTATCCCACGTCGGCCAAATGCACAACTGGGTGAGCTGCATGGCCAGACAAGGCGTCCTGAACAGGCGCCAGCTCGTCGCATGCAAGACAATTCTTCGAGGTCGCACTCTATCGGCTCTGCGTCGATGAATCGACCACTACATACCGGTGCCATGGCTGGTGGTATTAGCCGAAGGGAAGTTGATGAATCGCTCAAAGGTATTGATGAAGCGCCGAAAGCGGACAAAAAAACCCAGAAAAAAGAGCGAAAGGCTTCTGTTCATCCGCTTCGCCGGAAACTCATCAAGCGTATCGTGATCGTCTTGGCGATTATTCTTGCGCTGGTTATTGGTTTCGTGACCGTTAAGGCGTATCTTGCGAGCCGCAGCATCTTTGACGGTAATATTTTGAACGTATTCCAGAGCAAGCCGTTACAAAAGGATGCGAACGGCCGCAGCAATATTCTGATATTCGGTACTAACGAAGACAATATTGAGGGTGGTCAGCAGCACGACGGCGCATTGTTAACTGACTCCATTATGGTACTGTCTGTCGATCAGGAGAAGAAAGACGCTGCCATGATCAGTATTCCGCGTGATCTTTGGGTTGATTATGACGCAGCCTGCATGAGCGGTTATGAAGGCCGTATCAATGCACTGTATGAATGTTACTCGGAAGATGGCACTAAGGAGAATGAGGGGGCCGATGCGCTACGTGAGAAGGTTGGCGAGGTACTCGGTATGGATATTCAATATTTCACACACGTCAATCACACGGTAGTTAAAGAGGCGGTCGATGCGGTAGGAGGAATTGATATTACGGTAACCTCGGAAGATCCGCGTGGTATTCTCGATCGTAACTTCGACTGGAAGTGTAATTACCAATGTCACTACGTTAAATATACTAATGGCCAGAAAGCGCATATGGACGGTGAGCATGCGTTGGCATTCATGCGTGCTCGTAATGCCAACGGCGGTTATGGATTGCCAAATGGCAACTTTGACCGCGAAAAAAACCAGCAAAAAGTAATAAAGGCGCTGCGCGAAAAGGCGTTAAGTGTCGGCACGCTGACAAATGTTAATTCTGTTACGAAACTAATGGAAGCTGCCGGAAATAATCTGCGAACTAACTTTGAAACGAGTGAGATCCGTACGCTGATGAATATTGCAAAGGATACGTCAACAGATAAAATAACGTCGATTAATTTGGTGGACGAGAACGATCCAGTTTTGACGACAGGTAATATCGCAGGGCAGAGCATCGTACATCCTACGGCAGGCACATATGATTATTCTGAAATGGCAAACTATGTGAAGCGCCATATTACGAGTGACCCAGCAGTAAAAGAAGCTGCACGGATTACAGTCCTCAACGGCAGTGGCATTGCCGGTGCTGCACGAACTGAAGCTGAC
>JALRDG010000146.1 GCA_023257055.1 Candidatus Saccharimonadia bacterium
CAGGCGCTCGCCGATGTCTTGCAGTAGGCCGGTGTCACGAAGACGCTTGTAGGCGTTGGTCAGGGTATCGGTGTCGGTCATGACGCTCCTTTTGGAAGGGACGTGTGGTAGAATTACCACATCTATCTTAGTATCGCACAGATGCGGGTGACCGAAAAGTGCAAGTAGGTATACTGTTCGCTGGCTAACTCCATTATAATGACCGCATGGGTATAAAACGCAAACACTATTTTTTCTTTTCGGTATATATACTGCTGGCTGCATTTATGGCGATAACGCCGGCAAAAGCGGATGTAAACGACTTTACGATAACCAACTACGATATTACATATACACTTGGTCGTAACGATGAGAAACGCTCGACGCTTACAACGACGGAAAAAATTACTGCTCATTTTCCAAATGTAAATCAAAACCGCGGCATCGAGCGAGCAATACCAGCCAGTTACGACGGACATCCGACGAATCTCGAAATCGTATCTGTCACTGACGGGTCGGGTAATGGCCAATCATATCAAACATATGAGAGTAATGGGAACACGGTCGTTCGTATAGGAGATGAAGATGTGTACGTACAGGGAACAAAAACGTATGTAATTACGTATACGCAGCAGGATGTCACGAAGGCATTTGCTAATACGAAAAATGACGAGTTTTATTGGGATACGAATGGAACAGACTGGCGCGTACCTATCCAGCGACTGAACGTTACATTACAGCTCGACGATAGTCTGGCTCGTGCGCTAAGTGGCAACACGGCGTGCTATGCCGGCGCGGCTGGCAGTAGTGCTCCATGTGATATCACAAGAAACGGCAATCAGTTTAATGTAACGCGCGAATCGTTGTTGCCGGGTGACAATGTCACGCTGGCGGTTGGTTTTACACCTAATACATTTGCCGAGTACGAGCAATCATTGGCAGAGAAAGTGTTTGCATACTGGTTAGTCCTGCAGCTACTGCTTGCAATCTGCGCTCTCGGTGATCTTGTTTGGTTAGCTGCTCGCTATCATAGGGCATCAAATCGAAAAGATGAAGTAGGAACGATCGTACCTGAGTACCTACCGCCCAAGAACGTCAGTGTGGAGGTAGCGGCACATATCCTTGGATTGCAAACGAGCTTTAGTGCGCAGATTATTGATCTGGCGGTTCGTCATTATATAAAAATTTACGAAACTAAGCCGAAGCGTCTTTTACTGAGTGCAGAATACGAGATTGAGATTATTCGTGATGTTGGTGAGCTGCGTGCCGAAGAGCAGGAGCTTTTGTCTGACCTATATGGCCATGTGCCGACTATTGGTGAGCGGTTTGCCCTGAAAGATTTGAAAAAGAGTACCTCATTGGTGCATATGCGGATGTATGATAATACAAGAAAACGTACTGATTTAATTCGTGGTGAATATCAGTTGCGCGCTAAAATGCCAGAAAGATCGGCGTGGTTTGGACGGGTAAGTTTGCGAGTGCTTATTGCCGCTATCGTGTTACTTAGCCCCGCGCTGCTTGTCGTGGCGATCGTAGCATTCATTATGAGTAGGGCGCTGTGGCCGCTCACCGATACCGGACTTGCGCTCAAGCGATATCTAGAGGGTCTGAAGATGTATATATCCGTCGCCGAGGTTGATCGCATTAAAATGCTACAAAGCCCCGAGGGTGCAGCAAAAACTAATGTGACAGGGGAGCCGGATACGACTCAGCTCGTTACGTTGTACGAACGAGTGTTACCGTATGCTATTTTATTCAAGCAGGAGAAGGAATGGAATAAGCAGCTCGGAAGCTACTACGAATCAACGCGTACACAGCCGGACTGGTATGCAGGTGCTCACGGCGCAGTGTTTAGTGCCAATGCGTTCAGTAGCTCGCCTAGTAGCTTTTCTTCGTCGTTCGCATCAGCCTCTTCGTCGACGAGCGGAGGTTCTACTGGCAGTGGTTCGTCTGGAGGCGGCGGCGGCGGAGGAGGCGGCGGCTGGTAAAGCCTGCTGCAACAAAAAAGGAAGACCCCATGTCGCCAGAGAGGTGACGCGGGGTCTTCCGTCTATCTGGGTCGAATGAGGCCTGTGCTAACTATGTTAGCTGGTGGGTTGCTTCAAGAGAAATACGACGCTCATCGAGAGATTGTCTGGTCCGTTGTCCCAGATTTCGATGGCAATGTGGTCGACGTACACGTTCTGTACGACGAGGCGGCGTGCAAGAATTTCTTCGATGAACTTCCTGAAGACTGCCTCGATCGAGGCTTTCTTCTTTTCGTATTCTTCGTCATTCTCGAAATTGGTGAAGTACGTGGGGTCGACCCAGTCAATCACGATGCCGGTTGACAGGTCAACGCGATCATTTTCGGGCGCCGTTTCCGCATGATTTGGAGCGAGTCCGTTCTTATATGCGTTAAGGGTGGCGCGCTCAAGCTTGCGTATGTCTTGATCGGCGTATACCTCAGCGAGAGCTTCAATAGAGAGGCGAAGGGTTGCGTACGATGGCGATGAAGTTGCCACAGTATATCTCCTGAAAGTGGTGAACGAGCGACTACCGAATATACGGAGTTGCTGCGATAATACCATAAACAGCTATTAAAGTCAATAAAAACCCGCGCCAGGTGACGCGGGGGTTCGACGGTACGAGGTCGGAGCTCGGCCTGAATAGGCAGATGAAAAGAGGGATTAGCTGGCGTACAGACGAACTTGCTCTAAGTAGAAAAGTACCTGCCTGCGTCGTACGTTCGGGTCGCCGAGGAACTTATCGCGCACGACCGTAAAATCGGCGTTGATTTCG
>JALRDG010000018.1 GCA_023257055.1 Candidatus Saccharimonadia bacterium
ACCGGCGCCGGAGAGCTGACCGGCATCATGAAAGGGATTCGAATCGGTTCTGCCATTGATGGCACTGTCCACAGCTTCATCGAAGACCTGGAACCACTCAGAGACGACCATTCCGGAGCCGAAGGGGTTGGTGTCGACAGCGCAGGTAATGTTTATGGCGCGGTTGTCCGGCGACGCATGTTGGAACGGCACGCCGTAGCCAGGCTTATTGGTTCGCCTCCAGGTTACGTTGGCTACGAACAAGGCGGACAACTTACCGAAGCGGTTCGTCGTCGCCCCTATTCTGTCGTACTCTTCGATGAAATCGAAAAAGCACATCCAGATGTTTTCAATGTATTATTGCAAGTACTTGATGACGGCCGCCTGACCGACGGTCAAGGACGAACGGTCAACTTTACGAATACGATTTTGATCATGACGAGTAACGTCGGATCAGATAAAATTCTCGATTGGAACGGAAAGAGTTTTGAACAGCTGGAAGCCGATTTACACGAACAACTTCGTGGCTATTTCCGCCCCGAGTTTCTTAATCGCATCGATGACATCGTTATATTCGACCGCATCAGTCAGGAAGCAATGCAACAGATCGTCGATGTGCAGCTAGAGGATCTTACGAAACAGTTGAAGGCGGCAAAAAAGATTGAACTACGACTGTCTGATGAACTTAAACAATCACTCGCGCGGGACGGATTTGACCCACAATTTGGCGCACGCCCATTAAAGCGCCTGCTGCAAAAACGCGTACTTGACCCGCTAGCGAACGCAATCATCAGTGGCGAGGTGCAACAAAATCAGACCATCGAAGCACGAATACATAATGGCTCAACCGTCTTTTCGGTAATTTCGTAAACAGACAGACTTTTCCTTTAATTAGCTATGATTACCTCTTCAGATACATCTGTAATGATGCTATAGTTAATCATATGTTAGAGAACGAAAATAAACCCAAAAAGATCAATCCGAAAAACCTTTTTCGTTCGCAGCAGTCAAAACGTGGTTTTAGTGAGCGATTTTTTCCTAGCCGACCACGCAGTTTTTGGCTGAAAGCGAGCACGCTGGCAATGGCGCAAATCGAAGCCGCACCGAAGGTTGGCCAACCAAAAGCATCAAACCCTGCATATGTCAGCTGGCTTAAAAAGGAATCTATGCTGTCCGACGCCAACCGACTTAGCTCGCAGTACTCGGGCAAAGGTACAATGTGGCAAAAACCATACGGAAAACCACGACCACGTACAGCCATCAAGATGGCACCCGTCTGGTTCACTGCCTACCCTATTTCAACGATTACAAAAAAGAACCAATCCATCATTGCTTCGCTTGGTGACGAAGATCTTTGGAATGCCTTCGAAGAAATTGGTATTCGAGCTATCCATACCGGCCCAATGAAGCGCGGTGGTGGCATTGACGGTTGGCGTTGGTCACCAAGCATTGACGGACACTTTGACCGCGTCTCTAGCCGTATCGACCCAATGTTCGGCAATGAAGCCGAGTTCCAGAAAATGAGCCACACCGCCCGCAAACATAAAGGTATCGTGATTGACGATATCGTCCCCGGTCACACCGGAAAAGGTGCCGACTTCGTTCTCGCTTGCATGAATTATCGCGATTACCCTGGTATTTATCACATGGTCGAAGTTCACCCAAGCGACTGGGAAATGCTTCCCGACGTACCAAGCGGCAAGGATTCGATCAATCTTAGCCCGGCCGAAGAAGATGAGCTTAAAAAACGCGGCTATATTATTGGCAAATTGCAGCGTATCATCTTCTATGAACCAGGCATTAAGGATACTAACTGGAGCGTTACGAAGCCAATCCGTGGCGTCGACAATGTTACACGCCGTTGGGTATACCTTCATTACTTTAAGGAAGGCCAGCCATCAATCAACTGGCTTGATCCAACCTTTGCCGGGATGAAACTAGTCGTCGGTGACGCCCTCCACTCTATCGGTCAGCTTGGCTCGAGTGCTGTCCGTCTTGATGCAAATGGCTTCCTTGGTCTAGAAAAAAGCGATGACGACAAACCAGCATGGTCAGAAGGCCATCCAATGTCTGCTGCGGCAAACCAGATTATTTCCGGTATGGTGCGTAAGGTTGGCGGCTTTACGTTCCAGGAGCTGAATCTGGCTATCGACGACATGAAAACCTTGTCTGAGTTTGGTCCCGACCTTTCATATGACTTCGTCAACCGACCAGCCTATCATCACGCACTCGCTACCGGACGCACTGAGTTCCTTCGTCTAATGTTGCGCACAAGCCTTGAAATCGGCGTCGAGCCAGTCGGACTAGTCCACGCGCTGCAAAATCATGACGAACTCACATACGAGCTAGTACACTTTTGGACCATTCACAAGAATGACACCTATACGTACCACGGCAAAGAATACACCGGTGCGAAGCTTCGCGAACGCATCAAAAAAGAACTTGCCGACAAAGTCATGGGGACCCACGGCTCGTATAATCTACCATTCACGGAAAACGGCATCGCCTGTACGACTGCGTCTGTCATTGCGGCAATTCTAAAGTATGACAACATTCATGACTTAGATGACGAGCAGAAACAAAAAATTAAGCAGCTACACCTCCTCCTTGCGATGTTTAACGCCCTACAGCCAGGTGTATTTGCGCTTTCAGGCTGGGACATGGTGGGTGCGCTGACAATTGATCCACGCGATATTCCTGAACTTCTCGAAGACGGCGACACGCGATGGATTAACCGTGGCTCATACGATCTGCTTGATAATGCTCCCGATGCTACCTGCTCGTTTACGGGCATGCCAAAGGCGACTGCAGTATATGGATCGATTAGCGGTCAGCTGAAGGACGAGGAATCGTTCGCCCGACAACTACAAAAGATTCTCGCTATTCGCGACTCCTACGGAATTGCACTAGCCGACCAAGTAGATATTCCTGACGTATCACACGAAGGCGTACTCGTAATGGTCCACCAGCTTGAGGCTGAAAACATGAAACAACTTACCGTCTTGAACTTCTCTGACCATGATATCCCTGCGGCTATCATCACTTCGGAAAAATTGGCAGTTCACGCAGAAGTGTACGACATGTTTACGGACGAGCACATCACGACAGTCGACCGACTAAACAGCTTCGCTGTAGACCTTGGCGCATACCAAGGCCGATCATTCCTCGTACAGGAAGACCCACAAAAGAAGTAAGCTACGCTCGCTATTGTAATAAAAGTACCGCAATCGAGCGGTACTTTTTATATAGAGCAGCCTAGGTATACTTCTAGGTGTTTACTCCGCCAATGCGTGACGAGATAATAATCGATATACGTAATACACTTCCTCAGATAACAGTAGACATCGAGCGACATATTACAAAAACACCGGCATAGAACCGGTGTTTTTGTAATCATTAGAGATTATTTGCTACGCTTTTCGATAATCTCCTGCGCAACATTTGGTGGTACTTCCTCGTATTGAGCAAGTTCCATCGTGCTCGCAGCACGACCCTGGCTCATCGAACGAATGTCGCCAGTGTAGCCAAACATGCTCGCGAGTGGAACGAATGCACGAATAAGCTTAGCGCCACCCATGAGATCTTCCATAGCATCGATACGGCCACGGCGTGAGTTAAGGTCGCCGATGATGTCACCCATGAAGTCTTCAGGAGTTGTCACTTCAACTTTCATGACAGGCTCAAGAAGTACTGGCTTCGCCTTTGGAATACCTTCCTTAACAGCCAGAACACCAGCCAAGTTAAAGGCAAGTTCACTGGAGTCAACATCGTGATAGCTACCATCGTAGAGGGTTGCTTTAACACCGATCATTGGGTACCCAGCAATCACACCACCGTCGAGCGTATCCTTGATACCCTTCTCAACTGGCTTGCGGTATTCCTGCGGAACCACACCACCTTTAATCTCGTCGGCGAATTCGAAGCCTTCGCCAGATTCAGTTGGTTCGAAGCGAATCCAGACGTCACCATACTGACCACGTCCACCAGAGTACTTGGCGTGCTTACCTTGTGCTTCTACGGTACCGCGGATAGTTTCACGGAAAGCAACCTGTGGCTCACCGATGTTCGCTTCAACGTTGAATTCGCGCTTCATACGGTCGATAAGGATATCTAGGTGAAGCTCACCCATTCCCGACATGAT
>JALRDG010000023.1 GCA_023257055.1 Candidatus Saccharimonadia bacterium
CAAGGAAGATCGTCTGGTCGTGTGCCATTGCGAGAGCGCCAGTTAAAGTGGCTTGTTCGGCATTGTGCTCAAGTAAGAATTGCGCGTTACTAATAGAGCCCTCTGCGATTGTAATTGGAGTGCGAAGCTCATGACTGACAACGCTAATGAATTCGTCACGCTCTTCCTCAAGGCTCTTTGCTTTTGTCACGTCACGCAAAATGACGATATATCCGTCGTACTCTTCGCGCCGTGCACTTGTTGAGTAGCTGCTGCGAATCGGAGACAGTGTTGCTTCGATTCGCATAGATTCATCATCCCCTAAGAGGTACCGCAGGTCGTCTCGTACGGTAACGCTGCGAACGGTTTTAATAAGATCAAACAGACGGACAGGTTTATTATCTATGTCGTGTAGTGTGACGATTTCGTCGATATGGCGGCCGTTAAGACTGCCATTCGTATCGAGAAGATTCAGGCTGGCTGCATTATATACACGAACAACGCCATCTGTATCAAGGCTTAAAATAGCATCGGCAAGGTTATTGATGAGCGTTAAGATTCGCTCATGTTCGAAACTTTCTTGCTTGATCGCATTGTCGAGTCGCTTCTGATCCACTTGTTGTGAGCGGTGAATCGAAACGATTGCGATCGAGCTAATCAAGATGGCGACTAGCATGGTGCTGTCGAGAATTTGTACACTTGGCTCATCGGCGTGCAGTACGATTGCATCTATGGCAATATACGCAACCACAAGTACGACGCCTATCTGTACTCCTATCCTGCCGAGCGACATATTAGCCGCGATAAGCATGAGTACCCACCAAATAACGATCGGTGCGTCAAAACCGCTAACAAACAGGCTGTATAAGCCGCCAAGTATGAAGTATGTCAAAAAAAGTAACGCTGAAATTTTTAGACTACGGGCAGGAAATAGCAGTGCCGTCGTTGAGACGGTCAGCCATGCGAACGATATAAGCAGAAAGAGTTCGTCGCTGACATAGTTGCGGCTAGGAATGATATCTGCATGAATGAACATGCCATAAATAACTAGTGTGATTGGAATTATTACTGCAGCGAGGCGCAATATTTTTATCGATCGCGTGTCTTGTGCGCTGCTAGAAGTGCCACCCGTTTTCATATATTCTTCAGTATACACGCTGGTAAGCGTAAGCGCCAACAGTTTTATTAGATCGCTGGCGTTTCTGCCTGCAGGGCTTTGCGGTGCTGCAAGTACGCAGGGTCGGCCGCGGCAACATGCTGCCAGAAGCGATCACTGTGGTTCATTTCAACGGTGTGTGAAAGTTCGTGTACAAGCACGTAGTCAATCAATTCAAATGGAAGCTTCATGAGGGCTATATTAAGACTAATAGTGCCGTTACTACTACAGCTCCCCCACCTGCCGCTAGCATGCGAGAAGCGGACACGCTCGTAGCTATACCCGAATGTATCGGCGAGGTATTTAAGTCGTTTGGTCAGGTGTGCTCGCGCCTCTTTGCGCAGCGCTTCGATCACTGCTTCGCGGATACTTCCCTGGACTGCCATGTCGGTAATGTCCGCACTTTTTGCGAGCGTGACGATAATTTTTAGACCCTCGCGGCGTATGGTGGTATTTTCTGTACGTACATTTGCAACGATCAGACTGTGACTTTTGCCAATTTGCATGCCAGACTCAAATACCTGCATAGCGTGATGGTCTTTGAGGAGTGTACGAATTTCCTCACGAGACTCTTTAAGAAGTCGCTTGACCATATACAGCGGTGCGTACTTGGGAAGTGATGCGCGTAGTGTGCCATTTGGTGCTACTCGTATGCGTACATAACGCGCTTTCGTAGAGCGTCTGACGGTTACGGTACCAAACTCTGCGTCTTCTACCGACGGCATGTGTCTCCTTGCGGTATTTACGTACTAACTAATTGATATCCGGTTGCCGGTGCTGGGTCGCTTTGGCGCTTGAGGTGGCGCAGTTGGTGCTACAGTTTGGGCGGCTCGTGGAGCGGAGAGCTTGCGCAGCAAAATCTTTGCTTGTGCAGCATATGTATGCTTGCCACTGAGGACGATATACGGCTCGCTTGGGTGAGGTTGGCTGAATTTTTTCAATTGAGTGTCGAACTCATCGCTCGTTAATGGCTGCTTGTCTGTGCCGCGAGCGGGCTTCAGGCTGCGCATCTTAGCTGTAGGTGTGTCAATTTGCAGCCAGACGAACAGTGGCTGGTAACCAGCTGCCTTTGCGGCACGAATAATTTCTGAGCGTTCAACTCGCATGGCACCAGAGCCATCAAGGAGAACGGTCTTGCCGGTTTTTAAAAATTCCGGCAGCAATGCTTGCAGGACGTTACTTGCTGATGTACGGGATTCCAAAGTTGATTCTGCAGACAGCGAGCGAACGATAACTTCTTCGGATAGGAGTGGTGCATGGAACATATCGGCAAACTGATGTGCAAAAAAGGATTTACCAGCTCCAGGGATTCCAATTACCACGATCAGGTGCGGCATGGATAAGCTTAATGACTTCATATATGACAGTATAGCAAATATATTTCCTTCGAAAAACTGGAGAATAGAACTCAAACTATCAAATCTGCACGATGCGCCGTTTACGTGACTGCTAGCTGCCTTCTTTGTATTGTCCTAGCGTACGCGTATAAAGACGTGCGTTGCTACTGTTGTCGATCAATGCCGCAGATAAGCAGGTCGTCACCGTTATGCCAGCTAAAAATAGTGTCGGCGGGACATTCGTTTGCCTTGCCGTTGAAGACCTGCGAAATCCAGTACCCCCCACCCCAGTACGTAATGTACGGCCCAACTGTTCCATCGATTGGTACCCGTGGACCGGATGGTAATTTTCCGACACTGGCGAGCTGATTCGTTAGCGGGAGCGCTGCCGTCTGGTCGTAGCCGTATGCTGGGTCGGTACTTTCGTAGTCACGGCACTTTCCATTAGGAAAGCCGGTGCCCAGGCAGTAATCGGCACTCGGCATGCTCGGATATGACCCATTTATAGCCTTGTAGAGCTGGAAGTGTTTATCCCATGCTTTCATTTCAGATAAACGCGACGAATTAAGCGCACGTTTCTGTACGTTTCCATACGCCACTGTCGTGATTCCGGACAATATCCCAACTACGACAATGACGATCAACAGTTCAATCAACGTAAAGCCATAGCTGTTTGTCTGTCGGGTACTCGTCATACTATGACCATTTTACCATGAGCACGATACGGAAACTTGGTTACGCGTAGCTACTGCCATTTCCCTGATAGTATGCGTTGAGATTCATCCGGCTTACCATCATAGTAGTAAATCCACGCCTCGACATTTGGTTCGATTGCCGTAATGCGCTTTCGTGTAAACCCTGGTAGGTCTGGATTGTTATCGTCGCCCGCTTCGAACTCATCAAGAATTGCAAGAATTGTTTCATCTTTAATTTCATACAACTCGCCGTGTATTACGCCGGCTCCCTCTTTAAGGCCCGGGTAGCGGCCAAGATTATACAGTAGCCCTGGTGCCGTGCATTCTCCTACGAATGTAAGGCTTTTTTGAATGGCGCCGTGAACACGCGTGCTACTATTCGATGCAAGTGTACCGTAGAAAATGATGTATTGAGGCATAGTCGTACTATATAACGGCATCTTTTAATGCGCAATGTAAGGTTATGATAATAGGGTTGGCGTGATTACATCTTCGATAAGCGTATTTTGAGCAGTTTTATATACGTGATAGGCATTTTTACCGCTCGTGTCGCTTACTGCTTGATGGAGCTTCGTGCCTATGAAATGGAGACTGACGCCGTCGTCGGTGGCGTACCCTTCTGGTAGCACGTCTGATTCAATTAATTTTTGAAATAATGGTCGACGACGCTCTTCACTGTCGTAATGAACGCCACTTGCGTACGGCAGGAAACCGAGTCCGTTCGTAACTGGCTGTAGCTCGGCGCCGAACGAGTCGGTCGTACCGCCGATGTTCCAGCAGATAGATCCGGCACTGGAGCCCATGAGAATTACGCCATGCTCCCAGGCCTCTCGAAGAATGCTGTCCAGTCCATGAGCACGCCACACGGCCAAAAGGTTCACGACCGACCCTCCGCCGACCCAAATGATATCCTGTGATAGAAGAAATTTCTCGACGTTGGCATGGTTTGGTAATGGAAATAGTTCAAGATGTGATGGCACGAGATTCTCGCGGCTACATGCATCGTAAAACGAACTTACTCTTGGCGCTGCGTCGCCAGTTGCCGTTCCGATGTACGCGATTTTTGGCTGCTTCTTCTTCGTCAGCTCAGCTGCATATCGAATGATCGGGCCGACACGCATCTGCCAGTTGCTATATTGAAATCCGCCACTCCCTGCTATGATGTGTCGCTCTGTCATATGTGAAGTATAACAAAAATAAGACTCCTCGTTTGTCGAAGAGCCTTATTTTACTAATCTTGCATATCTATTGTGCGCGCTGAACGGTTTCTTCGGCACGGTTTGCAGTGCTTTGCGCTTCGCCGGCTTTATCAAGAGCCCAAATCGCAAGAGCGAGAGATAGTAATGCGCCCAGTAGTGCGAGTGTCGAAAGCAACTTAGAGATTTTTGCATCTGAATGTGCTTCGTGTACGTCCTTGCGCATGTGGTGAATGTTGTCGTAATCTTCAGCCATAGGTTCTTCCTTATTACTGCTGTGTATTTTATTGTATGCCTGTACGTAAATAGCATAAGCGATATATTTCACAAAACTGAAGACTGGCTGAATATTGGCTGTACTGGTTCTTTACTGACGGATGTGTAATACGTTCGCACGCGTAGATTATAGTACCCTTGATGGAATATACTTTCTAGAATGAGCGGCTGCGTATTACAGAAGTGCTTGAGCCAAATGAAGCACCCTTTCAGGCATAATTGTCCATGCTTCTTGTGGCGTGAGGTCGTCGAGATTTTTGCGTGGGCGTCGCCACCACTGCTCAACTCCATCGTCTGTGTACGATCCAGCTAGGCGCCAGTTAATAAAATCTTTTGCTTCGTTGAGGTTGGCGAACTGATATAGCTCTGCCGTAATAGCAATTTCCGGTGCGGCTTTGCCGGATATTTCTGCTTGTTTTGGTATAAACTCCATACGTCTCCTTCTCAATGTCAGAGTATCAAATATGAAATAGAACCTCTAGTCGAGAAGTTTTACCTGATTTACAGTAAGCTATTGCTGGCTACCGATACGTTTATTACTCGGCTGTTTAAAGGCATAACGAAGTCCTTTGTGTGCCAAAGGCTCGTCGGCAAAACGCCCGAAAATATGCAAGTGGGCATGATCGACATTTTGACCACCTATTGGATGCACATTCCATCCAAGATTGTAGCCATCGGGCGTAAATTCATCTAACAATGTCTTACACCGTTTAATTAAGTCGCGCAATGCTTTCCATT
>JALRDG010000077.1 GCA_023257055.1 Candidatus Saccharimonadia bacterium
ATTCAAGCGACATCGTTCCGCTATATTCGATATCGATGAGTGCGCCAAGAATAGTCTGCCAATCAACATGACCTGTGCCTGGCTGATAGCGACTGGAATCGCCAAGTTGCACGTGTTTCAGACGGTCTTTACTTGCAAGAATCGAGTTTCGTAAATCATCTTCTTCAATATTCATATGGTAGACATCAGCGACGATGCCAAGGGAGTCAAGGCCAACTTCGTCACACAATTCTTTGGCGCGAGCCATGGTGTTTATCATGTGGTCTTCGTAGCGATTAAGTGGTTCGAGGAGTAAATGCGTCCCGACTTTTTGGGCATGCTCGCCGAGTTCGGTAAGGACTGCTATGAGAATGTCGTGATCTTCTTCTGGGGTGCGAGGTGGAGTGAACGGCGGTAGGCGGTAAGAGAACATTCCCCAAGCTGCCGGCGTAACGACACCGTGGCCGCCAATACGTGCCATGGTAGTGAGTTGCGATTTCATGTTTTCAATGGCATCTCGCCGAAGTGTGTCGTCGAACGCGCCAATAAAGTGGCTCATCTCGACGCATTCTGTCGGCATGACGACGCCGGCTTGTTTTGCACGTTCAAATTCTTCAAGGCGCTTTTCGAATGCAAAGTCACCGCGCCCACGAAGTTCGATGGCGTCATAACCAAGTTGCTTAGCGAGCGTAAACTTTTCTTCGAGGGTTTCGCCGGGGATCATTTGCTCTTGAACGGATAATCGTAGCGGTAAAGACATATGCCTCCTTGTTTATACTGAATAATAACCGATTTCGTCGCCGGTAAGCGTGCGCTTTTCTGCGGCCGACCTGTAGGTGGCTTCGACAAGCGCGACGATATCGTGCGCATCATGAAGTGGAGCTGGCGGTTCGCCGTTATCGATAAGATGTGCAGCCAGCTGCCGGTAAAAGGTATCGTATGCACCTCGCTCCGTTGGTAGTGGCTGGCTATGTATACCGTCATGCAATATGCCGTATTCTTCTGACGTGTCGAGTCCGTAAGTAGGGTTATTCGGTAGCATGCCGTCATTTAACTGCCCGGCCTGCATGTCGACACCGTGTTTAACATAGTTTCCAGCTGTACCAATCAAACGGTATCGAGGCGCTGGAAGGCTAGCAAGCATGCTTGATCGCAGTACGACGTTATGCTCGGCGTAGCCCAGTGTAATATTGAAATAATCTATTGCTTGGGAGCCAGGGCGCTGCGAACCAAGTTCTGCCGATAGAGTCAGTGGCCTTCCGAACAGACTAAGCGTTTGATCGAAAAGATGGACGCCAAGGTCGTATACTGTTCCGCTGCCAAGTTCGGTGCCGTCGCGCCAGCCGGTAGTGACTTCTGGGGCCCAGCGGTCGTAATTCATTTCAAGCAGTCTTGTTTCACCGCAGGTTTGATTGGTAATGAGTTTTTTGACTGTTAAAAATCCGGCATCCCAGCGCCGGTTATGAAACTGCGTCAAGAGTAGGCCTTTTGAATGGGCGAGCTCCATCAACTCGCGAATTTCGGCGCTTGTAATGCAGAGCGGCTTCTCGACGATTACGTGCTTGCCAGCTTCGAGCGCTTGCTTGGCAAATTTGTAATGCAGCGTATTTGGTAGCGCGACAACGATTACATCGATGCTTGGGTCGTTAATTACCTCGTTTGCGTCGGTAGTGATAGGTACTTCCGGGATCATCTGTTTCGCTTCGTCTGGAAGCAGGGTCGACACGATCGATAGGTGTAGTCGTGGCTCGAACATGACGAGAGGGACATGAAAAGTACGAGAGGCCGATACGAGGCCGTAACCGAGAATTCCGACATTGACAGGCGTATTCATGGGAAGATATAGTCCTTTTAAATAGTACTACTCATATTCATAGCACCAGTGAGAGGGGAACACAAGCGCAATGGAAGATTCTGACCTACGAAATGCGGCGCGCACCATTTTAAAGCTAAACGATTTCGGCACGAGTACGCGGCCGGCACCGCGACTATACCCGCATCAGTGGCTCTGGGATAGTTGCTTTATTGCTATTGGTCTCCGGCATGATGATCCGCAGCGTGCTGTACAAGAAGTGGAGTCATTATTCCGCGGACAATGGAAAAATGGTATGTTGCCGCATATTATTTTTAACAAAGAAGCGGAATATCATGCCGGTCCAGATATGTGGGCTTCAGAAACGTACCCTGATGCACCGGAAGACGTACAGACATCATGTATTACGCAGCCGCCAATGGTCGCCGAGGCAATGATAAAAGTTGGCGAGAAGCTGACTGATCTTGACCGTCATCAGTTTTACGAACGTAATATTGAGAAACTTATTGCGTATCATGCATGGATGTATCGCGAACGCGACCCGGAAAATACCGGTTTGGTTGCGCTGATTCATGCGTGGGAATGTGGTACTGAGGATGCGCCTCACTGGGCGGAAGCCATGAAGGTTGCCGCACCGCAAAATGTTGTGCGCGCCCGTGAAAGCGACTCGTTTGCCGAGCTCGATGCCGCACGGGTCGATCTTAAGCATGCTCCACTTGAGCAACGGCCAAGTTCTGAAG
>JALRDG010000147.1 GCA_023257055.1 Candidatus Saccharimonadia bacterium
CTGTAATCGAGATTGCCAACGGCATTTCGCAAAAGGAGCGGGATTGGCGCCGTGAGCGGAAAGAATGTCAGTAGTGTTACTAGTGGAGAGTCTGGTGCGGAGACGAATAGTGATATGGCGTATAGGGGTGCAAATAAGAATATCATCACGACCCCAAAGAAACTGTTTGCCTCCTTGGCGGTTGGTACGGCCGCTCCGATCCCGACGAGGATGCCGGTGAACATGAGAAAGCTGAGCGTAAAGATAACAGCAGCAATGGCAATGCGCGCCGCGTCAAATGGCACACCGGTCGCGTCGAAGCCTGGTAGGCCGAGGTTGTCGCGCAGCAGAAAGTATAGGGTGACAGTCGGTATGGTGATCAAAAGGATTTGCACCAAGGCTAAAACGACAAGTGAGAGAATCTTGCCGATAATGAGCGTACGGGCTTTTACGGTCGTAAGCAGCATTTCAATGACACGGTTTTCTTTTTCTTCGGTGGTACTGGTGAGCATTTGATTAGAAAACATGGCGATAAGTAAGTAAAACAATACGAGGAAGAAGCCGGGTGCAATCATTTGCTTGATTGCATCGAAGCGCTCTCCGTCCTTAAACGTCGTGGTTTCGGTTGAGATGTTGCCCTTTAGTACGGTCGCCACCTCTTGGTCGACGGTGGCTTCGACAGAAGAACTAAGAAGCATTTTGGCTGTCGCATCGTATTTGCTGTTATCGAAAATACCAACATGCTTAGCGTACACTTCAATCGGTTTTTTAGTAACGTCGCTCGGATAGTAAAAATATGCTTCGACTCTGCCATTCTTCACAGCCTCTATCCCCGCCGCTTTACTGTCGGCCTGCTGTGCTTTTAGTTGTCCGAGAAGTTCAGGATTCACACGGTTTGAACTGTCGGTGTACATGAACGAAAAGCGCTTATTTTGCGTATCTTTTGCAATATCGTCAGTAGTCTTGTTGGAAAAATAAATAATTCCAAACACGGCGATCATAATCAGCGGAAATGATGCGGCCACGATCCAAAATGATTTTTTCTTTAACGTACGAATAACTTCGAACGAAAATACGGTACCTAAATTATGCATTGCTCTTCCCCTCCTCGGCTTCGTGCCCGTAAATTCGTATAAATATGTCATCTAGGCTGGCGCCACCGTGCATTTCTTTGACTTCGTTGATTGTGCCATACGCTTTACTGTCGCCATTCTTCAGTAGTATGATGCGGTCACAGAGCCGCTCGACTTCTTCCATGTGGTGCGAGACGAAAATGACCGTTGCACCTGCGCGCTTGCGTTCTTCGATGATGTCCATGAGAAGCCGGCGATTAACTGGATCGAAGCCCTTAGTTGGTTCATCCAAAATCAAAAGTTCCGGATTGTTCATAATAGTAATACCGAGCTGAACTTTTTGTTGCTGGCCGCCAGAAAGCTTGTCAATCTGAGTATGTTCTTTATCGGCAAGATCAACACGCTGAAGGTATGTGATTGACCACTCGCGTGCGTCGGCTCGTTTCATGCCCTTGAGCTGACCGAAATAGGTCATGACATCAATAACCTTCTCTTTTTTATAGAGGCCTCGCTCCTCGGGTAGGTACCCTAGCCGTGTTTCGGCGTCGACAGTGTACGGTTTTCCGTTAATATGTAGCGTGCCGCCCGATGGCTGGTACAAGCCAAGTAGTGCACGAATGGTTGTTGTTTTCCCCGATCCGTTCGATCCAAGTAGGCCGAACGTTTCCCCTCTGTAAACACTGAAGCTTAAGTCGGAGACGACGGTTTTTTTACCGAAGTTCATTTGAAAATTTTGTATGTTTATTAGTACACGAGATGTATCATCCATGCTTTTAGCCTAGCAGCGCAGATAGGTGAGGTCAAATTATGCTACACTGATACGACGATATGGCAAAAGAATTTTCTTTCTCTATTACCTCACGGCTATCTGGTGCGCATGCACGAACTGGAGTAATTAGCACTCCGCACGGAAAAATCGAAACTCCGGCATTTATCCCGGTGGGTACGCAGGCGACCTTAAAGGCACTGACGCCAGAGCAGCTCGCGGCGGTTGGTGCGCAAGCGGTTTTAGCGAATGCATACCATCTGTACTTACGGCCTGGGTCGGAAATTATCGATGCTGCCGGTGGGCTAAACGCATTTATGAACTGGAAAAAACCGACCTTTACTGACAGTGGTGGTTTTCAGGTGATGAGCCTGGGCGTTGGCTTTAAGAAAGTTATCGACATGAACGGTACGACCGACGAAAAGCCGCTTGCAAAGAAGGATAAGCTTGCCTGGATTGATAATGACGGCGTGACCTTTAAGTCACACCTTGATGGCTCAAGGCATCGTTTCAATCCAGAAGTCTCAATGCGTATCCAGCACGAGCTGGGGGCTGATATTATCTTTTCGTTCGATGAGTTGACAACGCTGCACCACACATACGAATACCAAGTAGAATCATTGCGTGAACGGACGCATCCTTGGGCGGTCCGTAGTCTGGAGGCTCACGCGAAGCTCACCGAGTCTCGCGCCGACAAGCCGTATCAAGCCTTATACGGTGTCATTCAGGGGGCAAATTACGAGGACTTGCGCCGTGAATCCGCTCGATTCTTAGGGAATATGGATTTTGACGGTTATGGGCTTGGTGGTGCGCTCACTAAAGAAAATATTGGTGAAATTGTTGGCTGGATGGCCGATGAACTTCCTGAAGACAAGCCACGGCACATGCTTGGCATATCGGAGCCAGATGACATATTTGCTTGTATTGAAAATGGTGCTGATACATTTGACTGTGTCTCCCCTGCTCGCGTTGGTCGTAACGGTGCGTTATATCTCCCGACGGGTCGCGTCAACGTGACGAACCGTAAATATCGCGAACAGTTTGAGCCGCTAATGAAAGAATGTGATTGCTATACTTGCCAGAACTATACGGCCGCCTATCTTCATCATCTTTTTAGGGCTGGCGAAATGTTGGCGAGCACCCTAGCGACGATTCATAACCAGCGCTTTATTGTACGGCTCGTTGACGACATCCGTGAGAGTATTCAGGATGGTACGTTTTATGATTTCAAGAACGATTTTCTTAAAAAATATTACAAAAAGTAAAACGTCCGTATAGTGTAGATACATACTATACGGACGCGGAGGTGTTGCTAAATGTCGCAGCGTCGACGGCTTACTACATCTACAACTATACAGTCGGCAGTTTCCATCGAAAGAATCGTACTGTCAGCCACCCCTTTAGGCGTAAAATGAATCGTGAAGTCGATTGTGTTTTTCTCGATCAGCCACGTTTTCCTGTACCTGTTCTTCAGGATGAATACCGACCAGTGCTCTGGTGAATATGGAGGCCGTTCGCTCCCTTCATCCACGTAGGAGTCGATTCCTTCAAAAAGCTGCTGGGTGTTCTCCTCGTCGAGCAGTGAAAAATCAAGCGAAAGACGATTGTCTTCCGGTTCGCTAGGGTCGACGCGGAAGAAAAGTGATTCGCATTCGCCGCCGGTAGAAAAAACGATTTCAAGTATGTCTAACTCAGGAATTACTTCTGAAGTACTTACCTCGTAGTAGCTAAGGCAGCTATGCGAACTTTCGTCATTCAGACTTACAGCTCCCGGAACGAATGTGCCAACAGTAAAGGGCATGTCAATCCTTACAATCGTAGGAAAAGCAACTTGTTAATTATATCATTTAAATATGATTATGCAATTAATACAGTACTCTGGTCGCCATTTACAAGGGTGCATGTGCTATACTACGAGTAATAATTTAAGGAAAATATATGAAAGTACGAATTGAAATAGATACCCAGACCTTCGTGCGGTTCTGGTTAGTAGTTATCGGCTTCGCGCTCGCTGGCGTGCTGCTATGGAATGCACGAACAGCTCTTATTATTATCGGTGTTGCGTTTTTTCTAGCGCTAGCACTTAATAACCCGGTTGCGCGAATTGCACGATTGCTCCCTGGGAAAAGCCGCGTGGGCGGTACGGCGTTGGCATTTACGGCTGTTGTCGCCGTTCTTGGAATATTTGGATTCTTGGTCGTGCCGCCAATTATTGAACAGTCTGTTAAATTTGCCGAAACTATTCCAGAACTTGTCAATAATGCGCAGCAGCGCTCTGGCGGATTGAATAGTTTCGTCGAACGATATAATCTCGAGCCACAAATTGATAGCGCCGTTGCGTCTGTTCAAGAAAATGCATCGCGTTGGGCAACAAGCCTTGGCCGTAATGTTGTGTCGGGAATTAGCTCTGTGGCGTCATTCTTCGCAGCGCTTCTACTTGTCCTTGTGCTTACCTTTTTAATGCTTGTCGAGGGTCCAATGTGGATTAAGCGACTATGGGGTATCTACCGCGATCACGATAAAATGGAATATCACAAGCGCTTGGCTGAGCGTATGTATACGGTTGTTACCGCATACATTTCCGGTCAGCTTACCGTGTCGGCAATCGGTGCGTTTGCGGCTGGAACCGTGGTATTTATACTTAGTTTCTTCACCGAAGTGCCGGCAAACATGGCAATGCCAATTATCGCCCTGACATTTATACTCTCGTTGGTTCCAATGTTTGGTGCGACCATAGCCGGTGTGCTTGCTGCCCTGTTGCTCGGCTTGAATGACGTAACCGCAGCGATCATCTATGTCGTGTACTTCGTAGTGTATCAGCAGGTGGAGAATAACTTCATATCGCCTACCATTCAGTCGAAGTCGATTGATCTTACGGCATTGGTGGTGTTAGTGGCTGCGACGATCGGTTTGTATATGTTTGGTATTGCCGGTGGTATTATCGCTATTCCGATCGCCGGCTGTATAAAAGTACTCCTTGAGGATTACCTTGATCGAGCAAAGGTAAGTCGCAAGAAAAGTCGCAATCCGGTTGCGAAACTTGCAAAGAAAGTAAAAGAGTCAGCGTAGGCTGACTCTTTTACTTGTGGGCTGCGCGCGGCATCTAGGCGTATTGCCAGATACTACCGTGAGATGTGTCCCGTACGACAATCCCCTGCTCCAGTAGTTCGTCACGAAGTTCGTCGGATTTTTGCCAGTCCCTTGCTTCACGGGCGCGTTCCCGTTCGATGATGGCACGCTTGCTGTCATCAGATATATCTGGCGTTGATACAATCAATTGAAGGCCAAGGATGTCATCTATGAGATTAAGGAGTTGATCAAAAGCTGTTTTATGCACGTCGTCGAGTGAGCGGTTGTTGAGGAATGAGAATGTTTCGTCGATTACTGAAAGTGCCGTTGGTGTGTCAAGATTATCAGCCAGAGCTGCGCTTATTGACTGCTGCGCTGTATAAAAAGCTGTCGAAATGTCGTCAGTACCTTTTTGAGAATCATCTCGCAAGGTGTCATGAATTTGATGACGAAGTGCAGCGTAGTTACGCCAATTGCGTAATCGGTTTTTAGCCGCTTCAAGATTTTCAAACGTAAAGTTACCTTCATTTTCGTAATGCCCTTGTAGGACAAACATGCGTAAATCCATTGGTCCAAAGCCACGGTCGGCGAGATCTTGTAGTGTGTAGCCGTTGCCGAGTGACTTGCTAACTTTTCCGCCATCGATCTTTAGATGGTTACAATGTAGCCAGTAGTTTGCGAAACGCTGACCGCTAGCCGCTTCGCTTTGAGCAATTTCATTGGTATGATGCACTGGAATGTGGTCGATGCCACCGGTGTGAATGTCGATAGTAGGACCTAGAATGCTCATGGCCATTGCCGAACATTCAAGGTGCCAGCCAGGAAAGCCCATCTTTTCGTCCTCTGGTGTATCTAGCAGGTCCTGTGGCGTTTCCCACTGCATATCACGCACTTGTCCTTCGGGCGTGAACTTCCAGAGGGCAAAGTCGCCAACGTTCTTCTTTTCGGTGTTGTACTCAACGCGTGCGCCGGCTTTTTGTGCTTCGAGGTCCAAGTTTGCAAAGTCAGCGTACCGAGGGAATTTAGCCGTGTCGAAATAAATACCATCTGAAATTTGGTAGGTATAGCCCTTGTCTTTGAGCGTGCGCACAAGTGCAAGTTGCTCATCGATAAAGTCTGTTGCTTTGGTGATATGGTCGGGCGAAAGAAGATTCAATTTTTGCATGCCATCAAGAAAGTCATTTGCGTAGAATTCTGCGACCTGCCAGGCTGTTTTGTTTTCCCGGCGAGCGCCTTTTTCAAGCTTGTCTTCCCCTTCGTCAATATCGTCATTGACCAGGTGTCCGACATCAGTAATGTTCATGACTCGCTCGACTTCGTAGCCGCTCGTTTTTAGCGTGCGTACTAACGTATCCCAATAAATGTAGGCTGTCCAGTTGCCGACGTGCAGGTAATCGTACACCGTCGGACCGCAGGTATAGAGTGTCACTTTATTACCGTGTTGTGGCGTAAATTCGTCTAACTGCTTAGTGAGCGTGTTGTGTAGCTTCATGATCGGTGAGCGCCTTGTCTGTCGCTGTAATTAATTCTTTCACTATTGTATCGTACTGTTCGTATGCACGAAAACCTGCGGCGTACACATGGCCACCACCGCCAAAATATCCAGCCACTTGTTCGGCAATTGGTAAATTACCGCGCAGCTTTCCGGTGATTTTACCGTCAGGATATGTTTTAATGGCAACCCCAAGTTCGACGCCTTCAACGAGCCGCATTTCATCAAGCACTAGTACGCTTGGGTTGTATTGGTCGCTGTAAGCTTGGATATCTTCCCATGGGATGTGCACCAGTGCTAGCTTGCCATTCAGGAAGTATTCGATGCGACCAATCAGCTCGCCTTTGTACGCAAGGATTTCTGGCGACTTTTTCATGAATTCACGACGTCGTTCTTCGATCTTCGAGTTGCTTGCACCAAGCTCGGTTAGCTTGCCGGCAACGAAGAAGCTTTCCGGCGTGACATTTTGTGTCGTTAATCCGAGAGTATCCGACATAAGGGCGATAAGCATGTTTTCGGCCGCCTGTTGGTTAATGCTCCAGTCAAATGTGTCTGCCATATGGTACAGAACGACACTGCTGGCTGGTTCGTCTTCAGTAACGAGCGTATGATCGAAGCTGAGTGTCGGTGCTGTGGTGTGATGATCAAGCACGAGTACAGGATGCGACTCTAGGAACGAACGGACTCCTCTGGTTTCGAGTACTTTGCTAAGGAGTACGTCGGCAGTCGTATCGACGATAATCGCTAAATCTGCAGAGGTATCGAAGTCGGCGGTAATTCTATCCCACCCTTGGATATAGCGAAGATATTTTGGAATCTCAACTGGGCAATATAGGCGAACGGTCTTGCCGAGGTCGCAGAGAATTTCTTCGATTGCTAGGCTGGTTCCTATACTGTCGCCATCTGGATTTTCGGCCTGGATGACAATAATTTTTTGTGCGGATTCTATAAGGGTTTTTGCGGTATCAAACATTCTTTTTAGTATAGCAAATATATCAGGGGTTGGAGCTGTATAAAGTAAAGGCGCCACACTATTGCTAGTGTGGCGCCGGAGCCTACTGGTGTGTCATTTCTGTGTTGATGCTGTCAACGGCGGCTTGCGCGTTGAGCTTCTGTTGCTCGAAGCTTTCTCGGTTCGAAGCGAGCCATTCTAGTGCCTCTTCACGAAGCTCTACTAGGTGGCTGCTGTCGCCGCCGATGGACTGGAGTACTGTTGCGGCGTCGTCAAGAATCCGCATCCTATGACGGTGAAGCGCGAGTACAGTTTCGACCGCGAACGTATAGACCGAAGGAAGTCGGAAGTTGCCGTGTTGGTTGAAAAACCGATCGACAAGCTCCTTGTTCTGCTCGAAAAGGCCTGCTTCCACTGACCGCATGTCGATTCCAAGTGTACGGTACGCATAGAGTGATTCGTGATAGATGCCGAAAAACTCTCCGCGACGAGCTTTGTCTTGATAGTCCTTCATGCGCTCGTCTTTTGTGACCCATTGACCGTACAGGCTCCAAAGAAAGACTGACGGCACGACGATGAGGAAACACAAGCCGACGAGCTTTCCAATCGAAAATTCCGCTAGGTTGCCTCCGCCGTACTCCTTCAGGATGAAGCCTGACGCGGCGAAGCATACCAAGAACAGAATCGTCGTGCTGAAGTAGCGCGTGACGGTAAGTACTGTCTGTAACTTCTTTGACCGACGCCTGTAGGTGAGCTTTTTTAGAACCTTCCTCTCTGGTGTTCCGGAGATCCAAAAATTACCAGTAGGTGTAGTAAGGTGCATGACCATTCTTTCTGTAGAGAGTGGACAGTTATTTGTTATAATACAATAAAAATCTATAAAAAACAATAGCAAGTGATATGAAAAAGGTGCCGTACATAGTACTGTACGGCACCTTCCCCGAGCTAGTTCTGGTCGTCCTGTCGACGTAGGATTGCCTGACGCAATTCTTCGGTCAGTGTGGCGTCGTGATCCTGCCTTTC
>JALRDG010000107.1 GCA_023257055.1 Candidatus Saccharimonadia bacterium
CCCCGAAACAAACCAAGTAGACAACAGGAGAATCTTATGGAAAAGACGGTGTTACTCAGCAAAAAAGGCATGAAAGAAATCAAAAAAGAAATCGCGCAACTTGAGCGCGAGCGAACTGAAATTATTAGTGATTTACGGCAAATGGATAAAACAGAGATTCATGATGAGCGCCTTACGCGCATCGAAAAGCTTGCTCAGCTTGAATCAGTAGAGAACGATCTAAACGAGAAAGAACAGACGCTAAAGAATGCAAAGCTCATTCCTCGCAAGCGCGATCGACTCAAGGTTGCTATCGGTTCAGTAGTAGACCTTGTTGACCAACAGGGAAGGATATTCCGCTATACGCTTGTCGATAGCCTCGAAGCCAACCCGCTCGATGGCCGCATTTCGATCAAAAGCCCACTTGGCCAGAGCCTAATCGGCCGCACAATCAAGGAAGAAATCGAATGGATGACAAAGTCTGCGCCACGAAGATTACAGCTCGTCCGCATATCTTAACGTATATTTAATAAACTGCTCGACCGCTCTTTCGCCTGAAAGGGCGGTTTTGCTATAATAGCGCTAATGCTTTACTACAATCACACGAGCCGCAGCGCTCTCAAAGAACTTCAGTCTTCAACGCACGGACTCAGCCGCGCAGAAGCAAAACAGCGCCTCGTCACATACGGCCCGAATGCCATCAAGGTCAACGGCATACCACTCTGGAAAAAGATTCTCGAACCTTTTCTCGACGTCTTCATGGCCGTACTATTCGTAGCTACGCTTATTAGCATCCTGCAGCAGCACTGGCTCGATGCCATTATTATCGGAATCGTCATCATTGCCAACGCTGCCATCTTTTACGTGCAGCGTTTTTCGACGGAGCGGGTACTACGTTCACTGCGCAAGCACGACCTCCAGATGGTTAATGTCCGCCGCGATGACAAAATCGTACAGGTAGATGCAACCGAGCTCGTTCCTGGCGACATCATCATGCTAGCCGAAGGGGATAAAATACCTGCAGATGCTCGATTGATTGACGGGCACAATGTGCGGGTCGACGAGTCACTTCTTACCGGAGAATCAGAGCCTATCAGTAAGGATATCGAGGCGCTGCATGGCGAAAAGCAAGTGTATGAGCGATCGAACATTCTTTTCCAGGGCGCTTTTCTTGTAGCTGGTGAGGCGACCGCAGTCGTCACCGCAACAGGTAATACGACGGAATTTGGACAGCTCGCCGCGCTTTCACACCAGGAGGACGCAGAGAGCCCAGTGCAAAAGAAAATCAGCAAACTTATTCAGCAAATTGTCGTTGCCGTCGGTGTTATTGCCGTCATTGCGTTCCTGCTGGCACTCCGTAATGGCATGAACTGGGCCGATAGCCTACAGTTCGTACTTGCGTTGTCTGTTAGTGCAGTGCCAGAAGGGCTGCCAATCGCAATATCAGTTATTCTGGTCCTCGGTATGCGCCGCATGGCCGTAAAAAAAGCGCTAGTTCGCAATATGCGCGCTATCGAAACCATCGGCGTCATTACCACTATCGCCACCGACAAAACCGGAACGCTCACCAAAAACAAGCTCACCGCTCAAGAAACCTGGCGGCCCGCCGACGCGACTGGTTCTATCGCGAAGGCAATCGCACACACCATTAACAATAGCAGCACAATACACGACCCGCTCGACACTGCGCTATTGGAATATGCCACCAAGGAAACGACACTACCAAAGCAAAAGCCTGCCGCAAGCCTGCCATTTGACCAACTGGCTGCACTCAGTGGCAATATTTGGCATAAGGGCGGCGAATATGAGCTTTACGGAAAGGGTGCGCCAGAGAAAATCCTTCAGTTATCACTCCTTACTGAGGAGGAAGAAGAGTTGGCGATGTCTGTGCTTCAGCACCTCACGAGCCAAGGCTACCGCGTAATTGGTATTGCCAGCACGGAACTTACGAAAACGATTGAGACATTCGACGACCTGCCAAAGAAAACCCGCTTTGAATTTATCGGGTTTGTTGCCGTAGCTGATATTCTACGCCCAGAAGCAAAGCGAGCGGTACATTCAGCACTGAGTGCCGGCGTGACAGTACGGATGATCACCGGCGATCACTTTGAGACGGCATTTCATATCGGTAAATCGCTCGGCATGGTCACTAGTCGCGACCAAGTGTTCGACTGCCGCAAGATGCATGTTATGAGCGATGACGAGCTAGATGAAGTCGTTGAGAAAACACGCGTATTCTCTCGCGTTATCCCAGAAGATAAATATCGCTTGCTTGAAATCCTGAAGCGACACAACATCACCGCCATGACCGGAGACGGCGTTAACGACGTGCCTGCGCTATCGAACGCCCACGTTGGTGTTGCGATGGGTAGCGGCTCGCAAATCGCC
>JALRDG010000130.1 GCA_023257055.1 Candidatus Saccharimonadia bacterium
TCCGGCCTACGGAAAGAGTGCAATGGACTCGCCAATATTTAAAGCTTTTGCATATGACGACCCGGTAACGTTACCGTACCGTTCAGCACAGTTTATGGTCGGCGGCGGACTTGTTGGCAAGGTTTCGAAGATCATTGATCAAATCGAGGAAATTGGTGGCGGTAAGAAAAATGTCCGCACAACCTGTAAAGTCGTTAATTCGCCATTTGGTACCGCTATTAGTCTCGCAGCAATGTTTGTACCTGGCGCAGGATTAGCTGCGGCTGTTGCAGGTACAGTTGTTGGCGGCTTAATTGAAATGGTTGTCGTACCAATCTTGGCACAACAGCTTGTTAACTATATTTCTGGTAAGGTAGTAGACGAAAATACCGCCAACGTTGATATTGGTGACGCCGTATCATCCGGAACGTCACAAATGCTCGGTTCGATCGCACAAACTCGTGGCCTTACGCCAATGGGTGCCGATGGATTTAATACGTATTTGGCTTACACCGAAGAAGCCAACCAACAAATGATTGCCGCACTCAAAGAAGAGGCAAAAGCGACACCGTTTGATGTTGCAAATCAGTATTCGTTCCTTGGTATGTTTAGTCGGGCTATTACGCCAAGTATGTTGTCGGCACGTACCAGCGCTGTTGGCGCATTCCAGGTAATTCCTTCGTTCGTCTCTACATCGCTTGCGACGATATCATCCAATGCGAACGCCAGTACGCCAATTGACCCAGCACGGTTCGATAAATGTACCGATGAAGGCTACGCTGAAATTGGACTCAAGGCAGACGTTGCCTGCAACGTTCGTTATGGCATGACACCAGAAGAGCTCAATATGTCGAACGAGCAGCTTGTCCAACATATGATCGACACAGAGCAGATCAAAGAAGACGACATGTCCGGCGCACCAATCGAAGGAAGTGAATATGCCAAGTGGGTCGAAGGCTGTGCCAACCGTGAAGCGTGGGGTGTCTACAACGAAGAGATTGAAAAAGAAGATCTTCGCGACGGCAGCGGTTGCATTAGCGCCGAGAATAACGAAATGTACAAGTACTTCCGAGCATTTCACCTCAATAACTCGCTCGCTGACGACATGGAGCTGGAAGAAGTGCCACGCGAAACGGCAAGTAGTAACGGACCAAATGAAAACAGCGGTAACGTTAATCCAAACGGCTGGGCGTTCCCAACCACCAAGGGCGCACAGGTCAGTAGTCCGTTTGGTCCACGTGGTGGCGGTTACCATACCGGTATTGATTTAAATGTTGCTAGTGGTCAGCCGTTTTACGCAACCCGTGATGGTACTGTAGAAATTCGTGAATACGACATTCGAAGCATTGGCGGCGGAGCATGGTGTCCGGTCACACCGAGCCAATCCTATGTTCAGAAAGACATTTGGATTCGCCACGAAGTTGATGGCCAACAATACACATCTATTTATGCACATATGAGCGAATACAGCGTAAAAAACGGCGATAAGGTAAAAGCCGGCGATCTTATTGGTAAGACCGGCGGAACCGGTTGTTCGAGCGGGCCACATGTCCACTTTGAAATCTGGAAAGGCCATAGCCCAACCCCAAGCGTCGCTAGCCCGAACGCAATTGATCCGTGGCCACTAATCACGGGAGGAAACTAGTATGCAGGTATCTCGCCGTATAGTTATAGTCGCTGTCATTATTGCCTTATTACTCGTCGCGGCAATCGCATTTGGTATCTATCAAAACCAGCAAGCAAAACTTGGCACAGTTGAAATACGTATCGCACCGACGGAAGCGTCTGTACGAATTGACACCGACACTGCCCAGCCTGTTAAGAGCGGACAAACAATACAGCTGCGCGAAGGCGCAAGAAAGCTGACTTTTAGCCGCTCCGGATATGAAAACAAGGAATTACATGTCACTATTACTGCACAAGAGCGACAGACAATCTACGTACATCTCGCCTCAAATACCAAGCAGTCAGCTGACGAATCAGAGGAAGCTCGGAAAATTAAACATACGGCACTTTCGGCTTCGTATGAAAAAGTATTACCAGTCGATCAGGCAGATTACACAATCCATCTGTGCCGGTCTCTGCGATATGATGACTTGTACGCAATTTGCTTGTACGCCGCCACCGACAGCGCAAAGGAGCAAGCGGTCGACCTACTGAAAAGCTACAAAATTCCAGTTGACGAAAGTGAAATATACTTCAGCTCCAATCATGGATATGTCGTATATACATCGGGGGCAAGTAGATTGCTTTACTATCCATCCGAGCATCTTGAGTACCCAATGATGTATTTTTACGCAGCTAGCAGTGCAACAGCCGAAACCGATCGCCAGGAAATGCTCGACTGGCTCGATAGTGAAGGGTATGACAGCACTGAATTTACCATTATGTACGGAGATCAGTTGTTAATGAAATATAATGCAACCATAGAAGAGGATCATGATCATGCGGCAGCGCCACAAAACTAGTACGACGATGTATCGAATTTTCCAGCGAGCATTATTTTCGCTCCTGATCGTGAGTCTTGTAGCGCTTCACTTGCCAGCTCCTGAAGCCAAAGCGCAAATTGGTCTCGATGATTACGGGACAAATGACGTACTGTTTTACGATCCGACCGACGAGCCTCCATGTACTGCAGCCGGCGGCACCGGAGCACCGACCACAGCTGTCGATGGGGCTGATAACGCTGAAAAAATCTATAACTTTTTTGTCGCAAAGGGTTTGAGTGGCGCACAAGCGGCCGGTATCCTCGGAAACCTCCAGCAGGAATCTGGTTTTAATCCCGCCATCATCCAGGGAGGGGCAATTGCTGATGCTAATTATAAGCCTGTAAACGGTGTCGGTTTTGGATTGGCCCAGTGGACGTTTACCGTTCGCCAGCAACCGTTAGTAGACCTTGCGAAAAAGACCAATCGAAAAGTAATCGATATTACCGTGCAGCTAGATTACTTATGGCAAGAACTGAATGGCACGCATAAACATGCCCTTGAAACCCTGAAGCAAGCAACCACCCCTGAGGATGCCGCATATATTTTCCATCGTGATTTCGAAGCTTCTGCCGACAGCGAAGCAACCGTTAAAGCGAAGCGTGGCGGCCCGGCACGACAATGGTACGAAAAATTTGACGGCGCGAAAGATACCGGCGGCAACCCATCGGAAACTGGCGGCAACGCCAGTAGCGGATCTGTCAGTTGCGAAGGAAGTGGCGGAACTGGCAACTATACATCTGACGGCTTTACCCTATACAACCAATGTGACGCACCATGGGGGCAAATGCGCGTCCCATCACCTGATGGCACCGCCTGCCAAGTGTCTTGTGGTCCAACTTCGATGGCTATGATTATTAAGGCTATGACAGGAAAGAATGTCACGCCAACCGACACGATTAACTTTACGACGAAGAATAATCTTTGGTACGGAACCGGTGGAACCACACCTCAGGCTAATGTACAGATTGCGGAGAACTGGGGCGTACGTGGTCAGCAAATAAAAGGACCGGCTTTTGAAGCGGGTATCAAGGACACCCTCAATAAGGGCGGTCTCGTAATGATCGCCGGCCGCGGTGCAACACCATATCTCGTGAGTGTAAATCACTGGGTGGTAATTCGAGGCGTGACCGAAGACGGAAAATACATAGTCGCCGACCCAAATGGCAAGAGCGGCAACTACGACATTAATACACTCATAGGCAATTCGTACGACGCCTGGGCATTCTTTAAGAAGTAAGGGGAGAACAAGCTATGAATCAGTCGATGAAAAAACCAATTATCATCGCGGCAGTGGTATTTGCCGCACTGTTCGGCATTTTAGCGTTTATCGCTATCACGGTCGGCGGCAATGACGAAGGAGCAACCAAAGAAGAAGTTGCCGGTACTATCGAAGTTGATCCCGTATCGGGTGAAGAGGTAGCAACCGGCTCGCACCAGAACCAGACCGGCGCTGGATCACCGGGAAGTGACAAGCCAGCTATGTTAGGGTTTGGCAAGCTCGCCGATTACGGCATGTCGATCGATCAACGAGCGAAAGTTGACGAGCAGTTGACGGCATTTTCCAAAACACAAGACCCGAAAATTACCCAATTCAGCTTTTATAAAGATTCCTACCGCCAGCAATTACCAGACGATTCAGGCATGGCCCATATGACCTTTATGATACAAGCCAATAAGAAAACTGATTACTTTGTCGATGTTGCGTACAGCGGTACGTCTGACGCACAGGTATCTATCTATAAAGACGATAAGACGACACTAATCTTTAGCGAGTAATACCTGGCGAACGTCAGGGGCGTCCTGTAGCGTATCGGGGAAGTTTGTCGACGTGACGATAACTTGCGTGTCACTGCGTGATGTCAGTAGGGCGGCTTGTCGATGCTCGTCCAACTCACTAAATACATCATCTAGTAAAATCAGCGGTTTTTTACCCGTTATCTGTTCGATTGTGTCTACTTCGAGAAACTTTAATGCTAGCACGACACTGCGGACTTCGCCGCGTGATGCCACCGACAGAGCGGGTGTGCCATTAAAATCAAATAATACGTCATGGCGGTGCGGGCCGATACTGGTATAACCAAGTAATCGATCACGTTCTGATCGAGCGTGCAACTCGTTTAATAATCGCTGCTTGCTTATTTCCGTATCAAGCGAATAATGCATGCGAACTGTATCGGTAGTTTTTGCTATCGATCCATACACCGCAGTGAGCCGCTGATTAAGTGTATCGATAAACTCCTGTCGTTTCATAATGATATAGGCACCATATTCACTTAACGCCACGTCCCAAACAAACAATTCGTCGCTAGTGATAGCCGCTTGCTTTAAGAGGTTATTTCGCTGTTTCAAGGCTCGGTCGTATCGTCGAATACTGACGCCATACAGCGGATCAAGCTGTGTAATAAATCGATCGATAAATTGCCGGCGTCGGGTTGGCGAACCATGCAGTAATCGTAAATCATCTGGCTCAAATAGTACGACGGGGTATTTATACTTTTCCGACAGCCGGTACTGCTTCTTGGCGTCCACTAGGAAGCGTTTGCGACCGCTTGGACGCGTCGGATCGAACGTAATGGTTCGGATATCATCCTCGATCGTTTTGGCGTCGATGCGCCACCAGGGCGCGTCCTGCCGAAGCATGTCCGTATCACTCCCTTTAAATGACGAGCCCCGCATAGCTACATGTACGGCTTCAAGTAAACTCGTCTTACCACTGCCGTTACTACCAGTAATTACAGTAACGCCCGGTGAAAAATCCACGCTTAACGCCTGGTGAATCCGCACATTTTGAACAGCAAGAGAGCGAAGCCGCACGTCTTAGCTCTTTAACGGCATGATGATATGTAAGTAGTTGACGTCTTTCGTTGCAGCACTCAGAACCGTTGGGGATAACTTGCCAGAAAAACGAAACTCTACGGCCGAACCATTAATGACGCCGAGCGCTTCGCTTAAATATCGCGAATTAAGGGTAACCTGGCCATCACCGGTGACTTCTGCCGAAGCCTCTGAGGTATTCTCGCCCAGCTGTGAGGCAACTGAATGGATCGACACTTGCGACTTCTCGCTATCGGCCGTAATAGTCACGCTTCCACCTGATTCGCGAGCAAACAGACCGGCAATTTTCGTAATCCGGACAAATTCGGATGTGTTTACTTTAATGGTTGTTTCCGAGCTTGCCGGTATCAGTTGGCGATAATCAGGGAAGTTTCCATCGATCAAACGGCTCGTCACTTCGCTTTCGCCAACACGAAATCGCACTTGAGTTTCATCAAATAGGATCTCCACTTCACTCACATCGTCATTGATACTGCGCAGTACCTCCGAAAGGGTAGTGGTAGGAATAATTGCCGCCACATCACTACTCGTTTCGACAAGCCGTCGCTCGCTTAAGCGGTAGCCGTCCGTACCGGCTAGATACAAAAATCCTTCGTGTGAGTGCCAGTAGACACCGGTAAGAACCGGACGAGTGTTATCACTGCTGGTCGTAATAATTGTTTGACTCACCGCCTGCTTAAAGTCGTCGACAGCAATCTCATAGCGAATTGACGATGTTTCGTCTATCGTTGGGAGTTCAGGGAAGTCATCCGCAACGACACCATTAATAACAGAGGAAAACTTACCAGACGAGATATGCAGGTGGTCGTTTTCTACTTTCAGCTCAATTGGTCCTTTTGGCAGACTACCGACAAAATCCGTAATAAGGCGAGAGGGAACCGTAATTGCTCCTGGCTTAGCAACTTTTGCGCCAATGTGCTGTGTTGCCGCAATTTCAAGATTCGTTGCAGCTACTAATAATCGAGTACCGTCTGTACGAAGCAAAATGTTACTGAGAATAGGAAGTTGTGTTTTACTACTTGCTACTCGTCCAACGCTGGATAGTGCTCGAGCGAAATTTTCTTGGGTAACCGAGAGTTCCATTATTATGAGTTCCTTTTTTTAAATTTATTTCGTTGGGGTAATAGTAGGTGCTGTGGAAAGCGTGGATAACTGGCGCTGTAACAGAGGTATTATCGGTATTTTTGCCAGTGGATAAAAGGGGTGGAAACCAGGGGATTCAGACGGGGATAACTGGGGAGTTTCCCCACAGTCTTTACTGTTCGCTGGCGTATCCACATAAGCTGTGGATGACTGTGCACGGATTATCCCTTGTGTCGCCCACATGAAGTACACAGCTTTTCCACAGGCAGGAATGGCAACATTAGGCATATAGTTTCTCCCTGATTTCCGAGACTTGTTCACGAATAAGGTAGTCAAGCTTGATAGCTTTCTCAATTTTTTCAACAGAATGAATGGCTGTGGTGTGGTCCTTGCGACCAAGTTCCCCGGCAATTTTAGGGAAACTAAGATGTAGTTCGCTGCGCAAGAGATACATGGCAATTTGGCGAGGCACGACAATGTGTTTGTCGCGCTTGCTGCTGCAGATTTCTTTCGGATCAAGCTGGAAATGACGGGCAGTCTTGTCGACGATCTGCTTGGACGTAATATGTTGTGGGCGAGACTGACGGACATTGCCGAGCAAACCTTCGGCCGTAGCGATATCTGGTGCAACGCCGCGCATTTCGGAGTAAGCAAGGAGCTGATTGAGTGCCCCTTCCAGTTCACGAATGTTCGTATTTACGTTTTTTGCAAGGTATTCAATCGTTTCACTGTCGAGTTCGACGCCAGATAGCGATGCTTTCGTTTCGACAATGGCACATCGGGTTTCGAAGTCTGGCATCTGGATGTCAATCGACATTCCCCATTCAAAACGGCTTCGCAAACGTTCGGTCAGGGTAGGGATGCTCTTCGGCGGCTTGTCGGAACTAATGATAATCTGCTTATTGTTCTGATGGAGCGCATTAAAGGTATGGAAGAATTCCTCCTGGGTTTTTTCCTTACCAGCAATAAACTGCATATCGTCAACAATAAGTACGTCGACGTTGCGGTATTTGTCCGAGAAGCCTTTTTTCTTGAAACGAATGTGATCGAGAAATTCTTGCACGAACGTTTCGGAACTAATGTAGAGAATTCGTGCGTCGGGCTGGGTACGGGAGATTTCGTTACCAACCGCCTGCATAAGGTGTGTCTTACCAAGGCCGACGCCGCCGTAGAGGAATAGCGGGTTGTATTTTGTGCCGGGGTTGGCGGCCACTGCTTGACAGGCAGTATACGCAAGGTCGTTGCTTGAGCCGACAATGAAATTTGAGAACGTATACCGAGGGTTGAGGTTACCGGGCACTGCTGGCGTTAATTCGCGGCGGGGCATAGAAATAGGCCGGCTTGCTGAAGACGGTACTTCTCCAAGTAACTGTTCGACGGAATCAGATTGTGCCCGTGCCGTCGTCTCTCGATTGACTGCCGTGCGCTTGCCAGTTGTTTTGACGGTATATTCTATTACTTCGGGAGTAACGCCGTTTTTTTCAAGGATGGATTTTACCTGATCATTGAACTTTACTTCAAATTGTCGCTTAGCAAAGATGTTCGGTACGGCAATAACAACGTGCGAATCGGTTTGTTCAAGTAGTTCTGTGTTCTTAAACCAT
>JALRDG010000059.1 GCA_023257055.1 Candidatus Saccharimonadia bacterium
ACACACCATTAACAATAGCAGCACAATACACGACCCGCTCGACACTGCGCTATTGGAATATGCCACCAAGGAAACGACACTACCAAAGCAAAAGCCTGCTGCAAGCCTGCCGTTTGACCAACTGGCTGCCCTCAGTGGCAATATTTGGCATAAGGGCGGCGAATATGAGCTTTACGTAAAGGGTGCGCCAGAAAAAATCCTTCAGCTGTCGCTCCTTACCGAAGAGGAAGAAGAGCAGGCAATAGCGGCGCTTCAGCACCTCACGAGCCAGGGCTACCGCGTAATTGGTATCGCCAGTACAGAACTTACAAAAACAATCGAGACATTCGATAACCTGCCAAAGAAGACCCGATTTGAGTTTATCGGATTCGTGGCTGTAGCTGATATCTTGCGCCCAGAAGCAAAGCGAGCGGTACATTCAGCGCTGAGTGCCGGCGTGACGGTGCGGATGATCACTGGCGATCACTTTGAAACGGCATTTCATATCGGTAAATCGCTCGGTATGGTCACTAGCCGCGATCAAGTGTTCGACTGCCGCAAGATGCACGTCATGAGCGACGACGAGCTAGACGAAGTCGTTGAGAAAACTCGTGTATTTTCTCGTGTTATTCCTGAAGATAAATATCGCTTGCTTGAAATCCTGAAGCGACACAACATCACTGCCATGACCGGAGACGGCGTCAACGACGTGCCTGCGCTATCGAACGCCCACGTTGGTGTAGCGATGGGCAGCGGCTCACAAATCGCCAAGGATGCCGGTGATATGATCTTGTTGGACGACAACTTTAAAAGCATTATCGACGCCATGCGCGAGGGAAGGGCAATCATCGCGAACATTCGCCGCATGCTCTTTTACCTACTCGCAACGAATACCGGCGAAGTACTGATTATGCTCGGTGCGCTCGTTCTTGGCATGCCGCTACCGCTCGCCGCCGTACAAATCCTCTGGGTCAATCTGGTTACCGATACCGCCATGGTTATCCCACTAGGCCTGGAACCGGGCGAAAAAGACAACATGACCAAGAAGCCTCAGTCACCAAACGCACCTATTTTAAGCAAATTCAATCTGATACATATGGTCCTTATTGCCGTCACGATGGCTGCCGTAACCCTTGGTTTCTACGCCGTCTTCAGCGAGAAATATGGCCACGCATACGCCAGCACGATCGCCTTCATCGCACTTGTCGTTATGCAGTGGGCGAATGCGTTCAACGCACGCAGCACCTACGAATCATTCTTCTCGCGGCTGCGGGTCTTCAACGGCAAGCTGTATATCGGCCTGGCTATCGCCATCTTCCTGCAGGGGCTTGTTATATTCGGTCCGCTCCAAAGTTATTTGCATGTTCATACCGTGGCAATAGGCGACATGGTCGTCGTGGCAACAATATCATTCATCACGCCACTTGTACTTGGCGAAATATACAAGTACTTCGGCCGCCGAATGCAACAGCAATAAATAATACGGTAACAGCCCGCCAAACCTAGCCGAAACCACTTACGACATGTTATACTATCTACTGTTTAACAGTATTGGGATGTCGCCAAGTGGTAAGGCACCAGGTTTTGGTCCTGGCATTCGGGGGTTCGAATCCCTCCATCCCAGCCAAGTGCTTATGTTTAAAATAGATCTCTTCGGAGGTCTATTTTGTTTGGTATAGTTATGAATATGGATAAAGTATCACTAGATACAAGCAAATGGCTGACTGAGATACTTAAAACTAGTTTTCAGCTTGAAAAACATAACTATTCCAATCAGGATGATGTATATAGAATTCAAACATCGAATAAATGTTTTTATTTAAAAATATCTACAAGTCTGAAAAAAGAGTACGAAAACTTAATAAAGTTAAAGACATATCTAAAAGTACCTGACGTCATAGACTTTCGGTCAATAGGCAATAAAGATCATCTACTTCTTAGTGATGTTAAGGGTAATAATTTGGCTGAGTTAGTAGGTGAATAT
>JALRDG010000112.1 GCA_023257055.1 Candidatus Saccharimonadia bacterium
ATCAGTAGGGCTAAAAGAATGATAATTAAATAATCCATATACTTCAAAGAGAGCGTTGTATCACTGCAGAAAATCTACCAGTGCTTGACGTACTTCCCTTACTCCTTTAATAAATGCTTGTTTATTATTAGTACTCGGGGCAATTGCATAGTTGAACCCAAGTTTTTTTGCTTCGGCAACTCGCCGGTCGGCGCCTATAGCCGAGCGAACCTCTCCGCCCAAACCAACTTCGCCGAATACTACCACGCCGTCATCTAGCCGCTTGCCAGCAGCCGCACTAGCAATTGCCATACAAACAGCAAGGTCTGCCGCCGGGTCACTCAGTTTCAACCCGCCGACAACATTGATATAAATGTCTTTGTCAGATAAATTCAGTTTCGTGCGTCGTTCTAGCACGGCAATGAGAAGATTGAGACGATTCAGATCAAAACCACTGGCAGTACGCTTAGGATACCCGAAATTCGTCTTGCTGACAAGTGCCTGAATCTCTACGAGCAGTGGCCTTGTACCTTCAAGCGTTGCCATGACAATCGATCCATCGGCATTTTGTCGCTCGGAAAGCAGGGCGGCAGAAGGATTTTCTACCACTCGCAGTCCCGATTCGTCCATTTCGAAAATGGCCGCCTCACTGGTCGATCCATAGCGGTTTTTAACAGCACGGACAACTTTGAATCCACCGTATCGATCACCTTCGAATTGCAATACAACATCAACAAGGTGTTCGAGTACTTTTGGACCGGCAATACTTCCCTCTTTTGTGACATGACCAACCAAGAGCACGGCCGCACCAGACTCCTTTGCGGCTCGAATGATCACATTACTACTATTGGTGATCTGGCTGACCGTTCCAGGTGCAGAAGTGATCTCTTCCAAGCTAAGCGTCTGGATAGAATCGATAATGACAAGTTTATACGCGCCGCTGCGTATAGTTGCGGCGATATCATCAGCGCTCGTGCTAGCCACAAAGTGTAGGTCTTCACCGCTTTCTGCACCAAGGCGTTGAGCTCGTAATTTCACCTGGCTCGCCGACTCTTCGCCGCTCGCATATAAGACCGGCATACTCTTCGCAATATGAGCCGTCACCTGCAAAAGTAGCGTACTCTTACCAATACCCGGCTGGCCAGCAATCAACACCACGCCACCCGGTAGGATACCCCCGCCGAGCACTGTATCAAGATCGGCAATTCCCGTTCCGAGCCGGTGCGTTTTCTCATCGGCAGCAATACTATTCATTGTCTGCGGGGTCAATATCCTTCCAGATGTCGCACTTTTCGCGACCGCCGACTTGCCACCGGCTACCACCTGCTCAACAAGCGTGTTCCATTGTCCGCAGTTTTCACAACGGCCTGACCATTTCTGATAAGTCGCGCCACAATTTTGGCAGACAAACTGCGATTTACTTCGTACCATATCACTAGTATACGCTAAATAGCGGGCGCAGGCGCGAGACTGCTATCGATACTGTTCTGCAAATCTTCAGCTTCACTTGTAAGCGCCTTATATTCCTGTAATTTACCTTCATATGCAGCGAGATTGTACTCGATTTGCTGGCGTTCAGCATTAAGCTGTTCCGATCGATTTACCAGTTGTGCGCGCTCAGCATCGAATGCCGCCTGTGTTCGGTAGAAACCACTCTCAGCCCGCTGATTGAATGTTTGGATATCCGCGTTCAGTGCCGCTGATCGCTGGTTATATTCTTCGGTGCTACGATTAATACTCTCTGCCAGGTCATTCAACTCTGTCGCCAACTGTTCGATTTTGCGAGCCGACTCCTGAAACGCACTGCTATACGATGCATGCAGGCCAACCACGGCAGCCCGGTCGCTAAAGTACTTACGATAATGCGTTTCTAGCTCAGGGGAGATGTTTGCCATTTCCGTACCAATTATTGAATGTAGCTCATTAAAATGCTGCCCCGGCTCCGTACGATCATAATATGCCATACGTTCCTTGAGTTCATCGCTCGCCTGTTTGTCATACTCCGCCTGTAGTAATGGCTCTAAGTAAGAAATTCGCTCCTTGCTTAAACGATCATACGCTGCATGCAGCATTTCATGTGCGGCTGTTACTTCTTCAATGCCACTTAACCGCTCCTCCGTTACGTCGAAGATATAGATCGTCTTGCCGTCATAACATCCCAGAATCGCGCTCTTTTCTTCACGCCGGTTGCAATATGAGTTGAAGATTTGCGTACCTTCCAATACGGGCTGACTGGCATAAAAATAAAATCTACCATCTCCAACCATCGTTGCACGATCGGCAATCGCAGCAATTTCGGGCGTCGGTTCGTAACGCATCACCGTAATATGGTCTTCTAAGCGAGGCCAAAGGAATATTCCTATCAATACAAGAACCAGAGCGATCAGTACAGATATATTGCCGATCGCCCCGATTTGATTACGCTTCTGTGGTTTTTTCAAGGTATACCTCGCCCTTCTTCGATTTAGCTGTTAAGACTGTTCCTTTTTCGTACTCGCCAGCCAAAATACCATCAGCAACGAGGTGCTCTAATTCATCCTGAATAACACGACGAAGCGGTCGTGCGCCGTACGTTTCACTATACCCCTTATCGATCAGAAGCCGCTTTACGCTTGGCGTAATTACCAAATGAATCCCCTGCCGAATAAGTCGATTAGCCAAATCACTCGTAAGCGTATCGAAGATTTTTGCGACCTCTTTTCGTGTTAACGCACGGAAGGTAATGAGCGCGTCGAAGCGATTTATCAACTCTGGTCGCATCATTTTCGAGAGGGCATCACGTGCAGCTTCAGCATTTTCGGCATGTATGGCGTCAAGGTGCTTTTCGTCTTTCCTGCTCGTCGCATGGAAACCTAAGCTTGATTCTTTAAGCATCCGTTCAGCCCCGACATTGCTGGTAAGAATGATGATCGTATTTGTAAAATCAACCGCACGACCCTTGGCGTCGGTCAGCGCGCCATCCTCTAGAAGCTGTAGCAAAAGATTAAATACGTCGCGGTGCGCTTTTTCTATTTCATCAAATAACACGACACTATACGGCTGCCGACGAATTTTGTCAGTTAATTTACCGCCATCCTCATATCCTACATATCCGGCTGGGGCGCCTACTAAGCGACTAGCGGTGTGTTTTTCGCCAAATTCGCTCATATCGATCTTTATCAGTGCATCATCGCTACCAAACACCTCGCGGGCAAGGACGCGTGCAAGCTCCGTCTTACCGACACCAGTCGGTCCCATAAACACAAACGAACCAATTGGCCGCTTATCGCTCGCGACGCCGCTCCGACTTCGGCGAATCGCTTTCGCTACTTGCGTTACGGCTTCATGTTGCCCAATGACAAATTTTCCAAGATGTTTTTCGAGGTTTCGGAGTAACTTCGCCTCGCTCTTCTGCAAACGCTCGGCTGGAATATTGGTCATAACAGAAACAGCACGAGCAAGCATGTCGGTCGTAAGATTAACTGGCGTTTTTGATTCTTGTGCTTCGCGCATCGACTCGATCTCGCGTGTCAGCTTACTCAGGCGCGTCTTGTACAGTGCGGCTCGTTCGTACTCCTCGGCCGATACTGCATCTTCCATCTTTTCGTTCAGGTTTTTTGCCTGTCGTAGGTAATCGCGCATCTTGCTTGGTTCGCTGCCAATTTTTACACGAACCAACGCAGCAGCCTCGTCAATCACATCGATTGCCTTGTCCGGCATTTGTCGATCACCGATATATCGATCGGCCATATATACTGCATCTTCAAGCACTTCGTCGCTCATTGATACGCCATGATGGCTCTCATAGTGCTTGCGAAGCCCCTTCAAGATAGTAATCGTGTCTTTTAAGCTTGGCTCTTTTACAACAATCGACTGGAATCGTCGTTCCAGTGCACTGTCTTTTTCAACATGCTTACGATATTCATCGAATGTCGTCGCGCCAATGAGATGTAGCTCGCCGCGAGCCAGCGCCGGTTTGAGCATATTTGCCGCGTCCATGCCACCTTCGGCCGCGCCCGCCCCTACTAACAGATGGAGTTCATCAATGAAAAGAATAACGTTATTTTGCTCACGCAGCTCTTCTATAACCTTCTTTAGGCGTTCTTCGAACTCACCCCGATACTTTGTACCAGCAACCATAGCCGCGAGATCAAGCTGAATAATACGTTTATCAAGTAAGTGGTGCGGCACGTCCTCTTTAGCAATCCGCTCCGCTAAACCTTCAACAATTGCCGTCTTACCGACACCAGGCTCACCTAAGAGTACCGGGTTGTTTTTCGTACGACGGCTCAATATCGTAATCATGCGCTCCTGCTCTTTATCACGACCGATGACCGGATCGAGCTTACCTGACTTCGCACGTGACGTCAGATCAGTGCCGTATGTATCCAGCGCGCCGCCGCGCTTTTTGCGGGTCGACTTCTCACCTTGCATAGATTGATCACGAAAATGCGACTGCTGACGATCGAAAAACTCCTCGAGCTCACCCTTCAATTCGTCAAGATTAACGCTCATATCGCGCAGTAGCACAGTCGCACGAGCATTACGCTGGCTTAAAATACTGTATAAAATATGCTCGGTACCAAGGTGCTCTTGATGAAATTCCTTGGCAATCTCCCAGCTCATACGTAGTGTCAATTTAGCTGTTTCAGATAGACCTTTAGAGCCTGTACTCACAACAAGTGTCCGTGGGGTCAAATTAAGAGCAAGCTCCGCCCGGTCAAGCGTAACGCCGCTGTCAGCAAGGAGCTTCGCCCCTACCGACGAACCCTGCGCTAGCACACCCAGAAGAATATGCTCGGTGCCAATATACGCACTGCCATAGCCGCGAGCTATCGCGTCGGCATGCTGTAGACTGGTACGGGCATTGTCCGTAAGATGCGGAATAAACTCCGAAAAATCATCTTGCATATACTTATTATCTCGCCTCCTATTGTTATGCGCAACCAGAAAAATAAAGAAAAAGCGCTCTATACTTAGTATATCAAATAAATTAGCACTCGCATAGATTGAGTGCTAATTTTGTTAATGGAACCGTAAACTATTCTTCAGTCGACTCTTCGACGGCGTTCATCAAGCTGTCTTCGATATTCTTCTTCGGTGCAGCCACTGCCTCTGGCTTTGGCGTCGCAGCTTCGATGTCAAGCTCGTAGCCTGTGAGACGGCTCGCTAAGCGAACGTTTTGGCCGGCACGACCGATTGCAATAGACTGCTGATCTTCAGCCACCATTACCGTGGCGCGCTTCGCATCCTTATCAAGTTTAATTTCGATTACATCTGCAGGACTCATTGCATTACGAATAAACTGCGCGTCATCTTCGTCGAAGGTAATGATGTCGATTTTCTCCTGGTCGCCAATTTCGTTCATGACGGCCTGAACACGCGTACCATGACCACCGACAAACGTACCGACTGGATCAACGCCAGGGACAGCTGACGCAACGGCCAATTTAGTACGACGACCGGCTTCTCGGGCGATCGCCTTAATTTCGACGGCGCCGGTTTCCATTTCAGGCACTTCTTGACGGAAGAGGTATTCAACGAAAGCTTCGTTGCCACGGCTCAAAATAAGCTGCGGACCACGATTGTCGCGCTCGATATCTTTAATGAAGACTTTAACGCGGCTACCAACAGAGAAGTATTCACCCTGAATCTGCTCGCTTTGTGGCAAGATTCCGGTTGCTTTGCCAAGTTCTACACGTACGACACGTGGCTCAACTCGCTGCACGACACCATTTACAACCGTACCGATTTTATCTTCGAACTCTTCAAGTACGACTTCGCGCTCCGCCTCACGTAGGCGTTGCAGCACGACTTGCTTCGCTGTCTGTGCGGCAACACGACCAAAGGTCGTTACTTCGTATTCGTCTTCGATAATGTCACCAAGTTGCGCTTCGGGCTTAATCTTCTGCGCGTCTTCAAGACTGATCTCGACCGCATCTGACCCTACTTCTTCAACGACTTCTCGAGCCACGAACACCTTAGCTGTTCCATCGTTCACGTTCAATTGTGATCGCACTTCTTGGTCGCGCTCACCGTTATCACGACGCCATGCCGCGGCAATGGCCTGTTCGATGACGCTCATGACGGTTTCTTCTGGGAGGTTCTTCTCGTCGGCGATCGTGCGCACGGCAAGCGTTAGCTGCTTGACATTGATATCTTCCATAAATTTCTTCCTTTCTTATGCAAAAATCCGACCTGCCGGCCGGAATGTACTGCAGCTATTGTAGCAAGCAGTCATAAAAAATGCAAATAAAAATCGCCCTGTCCGGACGACGTGACCGTTGTGGTCACATCGTCCGGACAAAGGCGAAAGCAAGGTACGAGCCTGGCGTGCTAGAGCAGTGTCGGCGTGCGTCGCGGCACAGTGACGGTCGCCCCACTACCCCGTCGTCGAGGCTGTTCCTCGATCGGCGGCAGCCCACGCTCCTTCATGACACGCTTCAGCGCTTCGCGCATCGGCTCATGGTTCTCGTAGATCGCTTCGGGCGTCAGGCCGTCGTCGAGCAGTCCGCTCACGGCACGGTCATACGCGCGATCTTCGTTAGCAGCCATGTGGTGCTCCTATCTAGAGAAGTGAATGTAGTGCCGGCAGCACCTTATCGGCCCCTGCGGACCGTAGGCACTCTACTGCACCCTGATGTGCGCTCTTGACATGATCATGATTCGATGCCAAGACACCCGACATTGTATCACGAATTATAAACTGTGAATACGGCCGGTGACAGATAAGCTGAGTCGCATCGACCCCGTTCATCACCGCCAGATGATTGACCGTCATAGCGGCGAGATGGTATTCAGCGTTGTTTAGTTCAATGAGCGGATGAATATCAAGCAGCTCATAAGAATGCACTTGCAGCTCATATGTGAACCGAAGGAACAAACCAAGGAAACGATTCATGACATGATCGCGTTGCCACCTCGTATGAATCCGATGAGCCATCCGCTCATACACCGCGTCGGCGTCCGTATCGTCACGAGCAAGCAGCTCTTTTTCTTCCTCGGTCAAAAACCGCTTGAAAGCTTCTCCGTAGAGTTGCTTCTTAAGCTTGTCTTTTGTGCCAATGTTAAATGGAATGACTTCTTGTACGCCTAGCCGTCTGCGCCGATCGCGAATCTCCTCCGCCTCGCCTGCAATATAGGTAGCCGCAAGGTCAATCCATCGTATGACAAATTCGACCGTTTCTTCGTGAAATGGCAACGCGGCCATTTTTTCGAACTGCCTTAGTCCGACATCCACAATGGTTGTCATCGACTCGAATGTGTGTTCGACAAACGGGTACAGCGAGTACGTGATCGTATCGTCATGACGAGTTTCACCATCAAGGATTTCAATATCTTCCGGCAGCAGCTCCAGCCCGTAAATACGAAACATATACGGATCAACAAGCTCCCAAGTGGCATCTTCACGACGTTTTACCATCAGTGCGTGATGCGCCAAACTATAGTTGTCCGCCGAAAGTACGACACGCAGGTCTTTCTGAAACAATGCACGCTGTTTTGCCACGCTACGCCGATACTTACGCACAGACGGAAATGCATCATATGCAGCAAGTGACGAATCAATTGTCATATGCCCGAGATACATTCCCATCGTCCGATCAACGTCGTAACGACGAAGCGTATCGGCAAGTGTGTACTCCGCTCCGGTTACCCGAGCGTAGCCAACCATCATCTGAGCAAGCCCAAGACAGTTTGGTCGAAGAGGTGCCCGCAGGTCAAACCGATATCGATTCGGCAGGACCGCATCAGCACAGGCTTTCTGGCGGCGATTTGCTGACGGCAATTTCTGCTGCCAATCAGTGATCGTATCGTACAGTATGGCCAAATGCGTAGTTGAATCGCCTTCGCCGGCAGCCCATGCTTCCGCGGACCGTCGAACATTTATTGGCAGTCGACGAAAAGCCGTATCGGCAAGTCGCTCACCAAGGTAGAGCATTTCTGCTCGCTCGTAGGCCGACACAAAAGCGCCATCCTCCGTTTGCTCAAGCAACTCCTGAAATCGTTTGCTGCGCGCCACCGAAGAGCGCTTCATGCCAGTGCCAGCTTCGAACGCTTGAGAAATCATGTCGTTAATATCCACTATGTTCTCACTTCTCTCGATGTAAAGGAACGTTATCCGACTATATTATAAAATATTGATTGGTATTTTTCAATATGGAAGTGGTTCGTCGGGGCATGCAAGCAACACGCGAGCCATCGCATCTTTTTCGGCCGCAGTCACCCATAACGCGTAGGTTTTCTTTACGGCAACCTGCCGGGCGACATACTGACACCGGAACTCCTTGTTTGGTGGCAACCAAGTAGCCGCGTCACTATCACTTTTTTCCTGATTGGTTTCACCATCTACCGCTAGCAAGTTAAGTGGATCGTTCGAAAACGCAACACGTCGCTCAGGTGAAAGCTGCTGGGCACCCTTCTGCCACGCATCCGATAGCGCTACGACATGATCGATTTGCACAAGGGGGCTCGTCGCCTCTCCGCGCTGAAAATGAATCGTCTTCCCTGTATACGGATCTTGCAATATCCCGGCCGTCACTCGACATTGTTCATCCACCTCTACCTCGGTAAGATCGCGATGCAGAATAACATTACGCGTATCGCACCCCTGCTGACTCGCCCAGCCATCACCGAATTGATCGCGCGTGTAGCCGGTCTTTGGTGCTCGCCCCTTCACTGCCAGCTCATTCAGTACCCTTACGGCGCTACCTGCTTCACCAGCGGGTAATTCTACTCGTTTCGTATCAGCAGGTGGAGTGGCCTGCGGCGTCGCATCCATCGTCGCCACGAACCACCCAAGCAGCGCCACGACTAGCAGTCCAATTACCCTCCGAATTCGATACTTGTTCATATACCTAGTATAATAGAGGTATGCATACATCGACACGACTTATTGACTCATTTGTTCCCGAACACTACGACTTGTCGCTCACTATGGAGCGTATTCAGCGCACATTCAGTGGCACCGTGACGATTCATGGCGAAGCGAAAACCTCACGCATTGCACTTCATAGCAAGGATCTCACTATCTTTTCAGCAACCGTCGATGGAAAAGAAGCCGACTTTTCCGCTAGCGAAGACACACTCACTATTACACATGCCGATATCATTCCGGGCAAGCATATCATCGTCATCACCTTCGCTGGAAAAATCACCGATGCCATGCATGGTCTGTATCCGTGCTATTACGAACACGACGGCGAGAAAAAAGAACTACTTGCCACACAGTTCGAGAGCCACCATGCCCGTGAAGTCTTCCCGTGTGTCGACGAGCCGGCCGCAAAAGCTACCTACGACGTCACTCTGACGACCGAGAATAACGTTACTGTTCTTGGTAATATGCCAGTCGCCAGCCAAACAGCGCAAGACGACACGCTCGTAACAAAATTCGAAACAACACCACGTATGAGCACCTACCTGCTCGCATGGGTCGTTGGTACCATGCACTGTAAAACAGCCACGACAAAAGATGGCGTTGAAGTGAACGTATGGGCGACACCTGCCCAATCGTCTGAAAGCCTCGATTTTGCCCTTGATACGGCCGTTCGATCCATTGAATTCTACAATGACTATTTTGGAACAGCCTACCCCCTACCAAAATCTGACCACGTTGCGCTGCCTGATTTTGGCAGCGGCGCCATGGAAAACTGGGGGCTCATTACCTACCGCGAAGTAGCCCTGCTTGCGGAACCAAAAACCAGCAGTATATCTAGTCGGCAATACATCGCAACGGTTGTCGCCCATGAGCTTGCGCATCAATGGTTCGGTAATCTCGTTACCATGAAATGGTGGAATAATCTCTGGCTAAACGAAAGTTTCGCAACGCTCATGGAATATATCGCTGTCGATGCGATTTATCCGGAATGGAATATCTGGATGGACTTTGCTGCTCATGAGAGTATTATGGCACTCCGCCGCGACAGCATCGACGGCGTACAAGCTGTTCAAGTAGAAGTAGACCATCCGGACGAAATCAGCACGTTATTCGACGGTGCAATCGTATACGCCAAAGGGGCTCGCTTGCTTCGCATGCTACAGCAGTACGTTGGCGACGCGGACTTCCAAACAGGCCTAAAGCAGTACTTCGCCGATTTCGCCTACGGCAATACAGAAGGCGACGATCTATGGCGCGCTATCGAAGTCACCAGTGGCAAGCCAATTATTGACATGATGAACGCCTGGATTTCCCAGCCAGGATATCCTGTCGTACATGCATCGACCGATGGCAATAACATGGTACTTACACAAGAACAGTTCTTCGTCGGACCCCACGAAGCGTCTGACCGTAAGTGGCCCATTCCGCTCAATGCCGCGCAATCAACCGCACCCACGCTCATGACCGACAGCTCCCTGCGCTGCTCTTACAACGAAAGCCTATCGCCACAGTTGAATGTTGGCGACAGCGCACATTTTATTACGCACTACGATAAGCAACTGTTTGAAAGTCTGATCGCTCAAGTTATAAGTAAGCAAATGGACCCGATAGATCGTATGCAACTTATTACTCAGGCGACGCTCCTTGCACGATCTGGCGTCTCATCATCCAATACACTGATTGACCTCGTAGCTGCTTATCGCCAAGAAACGAACGAGCCAGTTTGGGGTGCCCTAGCCATGACACTTGCCGAACTACGTAAATTCGTTGACGACAACAAAGATGCAGAGCTTCGTTTACGCGCACTGTCAGCCGATATCGCCCATGAACAATACGAACGGCTCGGATGGCACAAGAAAGACGGCGAACCAGAAGATGACACGAAACTACGGTCTACTATCTTGGGTATGACAATCTACGGTGAATTGCCAGAAGTAATCGATCAAGCCAAGCGTATCTTTAGCGAAACCGATTTGATTGATATCGACCCTGAACTGCGCCCGCTGATTATCAGTGCGAGCGTCCGTCACGGAGATGACACAATTGTCGACGAGTTGCTGCAGCAATACACGACGACCTCATCAGCTGAGCTACGTGAAGATATCTGCCTCGGCATTACCAGCACGCGTATCCCTGAAAAAATTGATCAGCTACTTGAAGCGATTAAAAACCCTGCCATCGTACGACCACAAGATGCAGCCCGATGGTTCGTATACCTTGTTCGTGGCCGGGAAAGTCGCAAGCAGGCCTGGGCCTGGATGCAAACAAACTGGGATTGGATCGAAAAGACGTTCAAGGGCGACAAGAGCTATGATGACTATCCGCGATATAGCGCCAGCGCCCTACTTACCCGCGATGAGCTTGAGGAGTATAAGCGGTTCTTTACGCCAATGCAAAATGTGACTGCACTAAAACGAGTAATCGCCATGGGGATAAGCGAAATCGAAGGACGCGTTGCGTTAATCGAACGTGACAAAGCCGCCGTACAGCAGCAACTGCTCGCAAAGGACTAATCACCGTGACAGCACCAGTTTATACGAACATTCTTTCTGCCAGCCAGCATCTACTGGCTGGTGGCATCGGCGTCCTTAAAACCGACACCATTTATGGCATTGTTGCTCGAGCAGAAGACGAGTCAGCCGTCGAGCGTGTTTATATGGCAAAGCAGCGCACGCCTACTAAATCACCTATAGTTCTTATTAGCTCTCCTGATCAAATGTTCGATACGTATGACCAAACGACTTACGATTCACTACATAACTATTGGCCAGGACCATACAGTATTATCGTCCCGAGCACCAAAGCTCCAACCTGGCTGACGCGCGGCAATGGCTCGGTAGCATACCGACTCCCCGACGATAAGAATCTACGCCAATTAATCGAAACGACCGGCCCGCTGATCGCACCAAGCGCCAACCCGGAAGGAATGCAGCCGGCTGCCACTATCTCTCA
>JALRDG010000041.1 GCA_023257055.1 Candidatus Saccharimonadia bacterium
GGTGCCGTTGTTAATTCACTTGCCGCCGCAGAGTGAAGATCTTGAAAGTTCTGGGCGTGACGAGCGCGACCTTACGGAAGAGGTAATCTCGCAAGCGCAGGTAATGTATAACATCATTGCAAGTACTGCCACCAAGGGGCTGAAGAGTAAGATTTATGGTCAGCGCCATATCTCATTTGAAATTGTCGCTCATGAGGGGCTTGTTCATTATTATGTGGTTGTGCCAATAGTACTGATCGAAGTGGTGCGACAGGCTGTCGCGGCGGCGTATCCGTCAGCGCGACTCGAAGAGGTTAAGGAGCACAATGTCTTTAGCAAGGTTGGAAAGATGAGTGGTGTTTTCGGAGGAGAATTCACGCTGCGAAAATCATATGTTCACCCAATCGCCACATATCAGGAATCAAAGCGTGATGCATCGCGAGCGCTTCTTAACTCATTGGCGGCTGCGACTCGAGAAGACGGCATCGCCATCCAGTTACTTGTACGGCCAGCGCCTGAAGGTTGGACAAAGAATTCTATTAATTCTGCCAATCAAATTAAAAAAGATAAGGGCACGAAAAAATCTGGTCCGTTGGGTGTTGCGGCATCGAAGGATTTGATGGCAGCTTTATGGAAAGCGCCAGAGAGTGGTGATGACGCAAAGCCGGAAGATAAGCAGCTGACATCACTTGAACAGCAAACGGTCGAGGCAATTGAAGACAAGACGCGCTACCCTGGCTACGAAGTACTGGTTCGTGTTGTGGCGTCCTCAAATACGGCCTCGCGAGCGCAAGGGTTGCTGAAAAACGTCGTTGCTGCCTTTGCGCTGTTTGACTCACCGACAAACAATGGATTTAAGTTTACGGTGTCAAAAGATCTACAAGAGCTGGTCACAGCATATATTTTTCGCTTCTTCCCACAGGGAGTACGGTCAAATATCTTAAATAGCGTCGAATTGGCAACGCTATTCCACTTGCCGACGCAAAAGAATATTCCGTCGTCACAAGTACAACGACAGTTGGCAAAGCAAGTTGATGGACCGACGCAGGTGCTGAACGAAGGATTCCTGCTTGGCTATAACGAATTCCGCGGCGTAAAGAAGCAGATCCGCTTGAGTACGAACGACCGACGACGACATACATATATTATTGGACAGACCGGTACAGGTAAGTCAAAGTTGCTGGAGAATCTTGCTTTTCAAGATATGATGGATGGCAAGGGATTTGCATTCATCGATCCGCATGGCGATTCAGCTGAAGAGTTGTTGGGCATGGTGCCAAAGGAGCGTGTTGAGGACGTTATTTATTTCAGTCCGGGCGACATGGAAAATCCAGTTGGCCTGAACCTATTCGAATTTGAGAACCAGGACCAGCGGGACTTCTTGATTCAAGAAACTATCGCCATGTTGTATCGACTTTATGACCCAGGACATACTGGTATTATTGGTCCACGATACGAACACTGGTTCCGTAATGCTGCACTGACAATCATGAGCGACCCGAACGGCTCCACTTTTATTGATGTGCCACAAGTATTTAACGACCAGTCATTTACTGATGAGAAATTAAAATATGTCACCGATCGAACAGTGCTTGATTTTTGGAATAAAGAAATGGCACAGACATCTGAGGCAAATAAGTCAGAGGTGCTCGGCTGGTTCGTTAGTAAGTTTGGCGCTTTCTTAAGTAACGAGATGATGCGTAATATTATCGGCCAGACGAAATCAGGCTTTGACTTGCGCGAAATTATGGATAACAAAAAGATTCTTTTGGTGAATCTTTCAAAGGGTCGTACCGGTGAGCTGAACTCACAGCTACTTGGTATGATATTCGTTATGAAGTTTCAAGCGGCCGCCATGGGGCGAGCTGACATGCCTGAGGATCAGCGACAGGATTTCGCACTCTATGTTGACGAGTTCCAGAACTTTGCGACCGATAGTTTTGAGTCTATTCTATCCGAAGCTCGAAAGTACCGTTTGAATCTTATTCTAGCTAACCAGTTTATGACTCAGTTGACCGACAAAATCCGTGAAGCAATTATTGGTAACGTCGGAACGATCATCAGTGGTCGTATCGGCGTGACGGATGCGGAAATTTTGCAGAAAGTCTTTACGCCGACGTTTGACGCTGAAGACTTAACAAAGCTCCCGAACTACCAGACGGTTGCTGTGGCGCAGATTCAAGGTACGCCATCGGCACCGTTTAGTATGTCGCTGATTCCGCCAATGGGGAAGTCAAACCCACAGTTGCGCGACGCGCTAAAGAAATTATCTGCGGCGAAATACGGTAAGCCACGAGCTGAAATCGAAAAGGAAATCTTCGCACGGTTAGGTGCTGGGGATGCAGCCAAAAAGGCAAAGCTTGATGCGTTAAAGAAAGCACAGCGCGATCGCTACGCCTCCTTGCAGACGCCTGGCGCTAAGCCGCCGGTAGGAGGGCAGCCAGCTGGTGTGCCTGGCAAAGCTGGCGGGTCGTCGTTCCTTGATGAATGGCTTGCTAAGCGACAGCAGATGCAGGCTGGTGGTCATGGTGCACAGGGAAATGCCAGTAGCGCCTCTTCGGCGCCGCCACTGGCGCCAGCGGCGCCTAAGCCGGCTTCAGTGGGTGCATTTGGCCCTTCGTCACCGGTAGTACCGTCTCAGCAGCCCCAGTCACGTCCAATCATGCCGCCCGCCGTTCCAAGCCAACCTATGGTTACAAGCAGTAGTCTATCGGCCACTCCATCACCGCGACCTCAAATGACAGATGTCCGTCCGTTTGGATCGGCGACAGCACCAGTACAAGAGGTAGCTTCGGGCGATCAACGTCTGCAGTTGCGCGGCCAGGACGGCGTCTTGCCGGCAGCAGATGAAATATCCATTAAGCTTCGTTAAGGTATAGTAGTATTACCAGAGAGATATAATAAATGCCCCTTAGTGCTATGCTAAGGGGTATAAATAATGGGGCGATAGTACGGGCTATGGACGACCGGTAATCATCATGCGAAGGTAATCATAGAGCATACCGATTGCCCAGCCAAGGATGAAGGAGCCAATTGTTTCAAATCCCGAGAGGCTATAGCCAATATTCTTGGCGAGCAGGTAAACAGCAGTCGTTAAGAGAAAGGCGCAAATCGATCCGGCCAGTATGGCGTTCGGGCGGGCGACTGTTGCACCGACGACTTCGCTCGTCTTTTCGATTATAGGGGCATGGATAACCTTACTAAAAGCTCGGCTGGTAGGTGCCATTGTGCGCTGTACGGATTTCATTCGTTGATTGAATTCACGATTTTGCTCCGTTTTGGATATTCGGGTGCGATGCGGTGCTGCCGGTTCGCTTGGCCGTTTCTTTTCGGCGCCGCCTTTTTCGACAGACACGGCCGACTCAAGTGCTTCAACGCGCGCGCGTTCGGCTTTCTTTTCGGCGCTCTCTACGTTATTTTCAACCGAGCGCTCCATGCGGTTTTGGAGTTTTTCAAGCTGCTCGCCAGCCTTTTCGGCGGCTTCGACGCCAAGCTCGCCGTTTGATGGTAGTTGTTCGGGTGATGTACTCATGACACGTCTCCTATATTGTTCCGGCGTTTAGATCGTGACGGATCAAGCGCACTTCTTTTTTAAGTTGTCGAGAGCGAAGATAGAAGTAGGTGACTATCGCAAGGACAGCTCCGGCGGCAATGAGGTTTGCACGTGTACCGGTGCGAGGTAGTTCTGAAATGACAGATTCAACGACCTTCTCAGGAGGGCATTCCATGCTAACTGTGACCGTTTGACCAAAGACATTGGTGATTTTGCAGTCGTATGAATTGCGAGCGGATTCGTGGCGACTCGTAGTCGGAATCGTTTCCTTTACTTTTGCAGTTAGAATCTTTGTCGTTGATTCGTTCGGCTTGAGGCTAACTGCATCCCATTTGACAATAGACTGTGCTGACTGCACTAACGTTGCATCGCTACGGAAGCTTCCGCCGCCGGTATGAATAATATCCGCATATTCGCGCATGTCAGTAATGTCATCCTCTGGCGTGAATGAGCCGGTATCCTTGCCGGTATTCTTGATTGTCATATGGAACTCTAGGACATCGCCTGGCTTGGCAGTGGTACCGTGGGCATTCTCGATACGCTGGGTTCGATTGGCAACGACTTTTGTAAGTTCAAACGTTGCCGTACAGTTAGCGTCTTTGTACCAAATTGTGGCATCATCGGCACATGGTTTGCAATCTGGGCTCGATTGCACTAACTCTGGATTAAGAGGGCAACGAGGCTCTGGACTGACGGTAAAGTTTTTTACGCATTGTGAGCCGGTACGTTCGCCAAGTGATGTATTTGCTACGACAGATATAGTGTAGGCCCCGTCTTTTGCAAATGTATAGTCGTGCGTATTTGTAAGTGATGTACTTGGAACAACTTTACGATACAGCTCTTTACCTGCCGTATCTTTGACGACGTATGTGTAGCTACTGATAGTAGCGCCATTGCTGGCAGCTGCTCGCGATGTGAACGAAGCTTTTGTGCGACTGAGGCTTGCTACGCTGAGTGATGAACATTCGCTAATCGGAGCAGGTGAAACCAAGACGGCAACGGTACAGCCGGTACTTGTCTTTGTTCCGACACTTGTTGTAATTGCTACAGAGGTAGCGTAGGATCCATCTTTAGTAAACTGATATTCAGCGTTAGCCGTTTTGGCACTTGTCGTGACGTTCTTTGTTGTGACAATCGCACCGTTCTTGTCGCGTACAGTAAAGGTGTATGCGCTAACAGTGGCACCGTTGTCCGCTTTTGCTGTAGCCGTAAATCGGTAGGTATTACGACTTAATGGTACGGCGGTAAGACCGGTGCAGCTGGCTGTCGGCTGAACTGGAGCTGGCGGCATATCAACGTAAAGAACGTTGCCGCAATACAGCATAATTGCGAACCATTTTCCGTCAACGGCACGCTTGCCGACAAGAGCCTTTACCTTATAGGGCTTGTCCTGCCATGCACCGGTATAAATTGTCGAATTTGTACCGGGAATTTTGACTGCCCAGCGACTAGAGACACCGTAGTTTGTGCGACCCGTGAATTTAATTTTTCCACCGAAGTCATTAGTGTTTACATAGCCTTCTGATGAATTCTGGATATCTTGTCGAGTGACGCCGAAATGACTATAGATCTGTTTGATATCGGTGTGGCCAGCACTGTCGCGACCGGCATCATAGACACGAAGTAGCTCGGCCTTATTTGCAAGGCTTTGGTAGACAATTGAATCTGAACTGGCGGCGTTAGCGGATTCCGGTGGCGAGAAAAGGGCAAACGATTGAACGACGAGTGCTAACGCAGTGAAAATGAGTCCCATGCGACGAGTGACTTCTTCTTTCCGGAGCCGTTTGGCGTAAAATCCAAGCTGACCGACCAATGCGGGGCTAAAGGATAGATTGCCGACTAATTTTCGAAACATATTGTCTGCCTTTTTGTTTGTTTTTTATATTTTAAACCTCTTGTACCGGAGTTTAGCATAAGAAATATGTTCAATGCAATAGCTTGATTGAACAGTATTTTTTCGGTATAATGAGAGAAATGTAAATAGCTGAAACGTCTGATAAGTGAGGGAAAATGGCTAAAAAAGTAGATGACGGCTCTTATGATGGGTCGCAAATCCAGGTACTTGAGGGACTTGAACCCGTCCGTAAGCGCCCAGGAATGTATATCGGAAGCACGGGCTATGATGGCGTGCATCATCTTATTAAAGAGATTGCAGATAACTCGATTGATGAAGCAATTGCTGGCTATGCAACGCGTGTTGACGTGCGAATTCTTGAGGATGGCGGCATTACGATTACTGACGATGGCCGTGGTATTCCGGTAGACAAGCATGCGAAAACGGGCCTCAGTACGCTTGAGACGGTTTTAACGGTACTGCACGCCGGCGGTAAATTCGGCGGTGGTGGATATAAGGTGTCATCCGGTCTTCATGGCGTGGGTTCGAGTGTTGTTAATGCGCTTTCCACAAAAATGGTTGCCGAGGTGGTACAAAAAGGGCAATTATATCGTATCGAATTCGCACAAGGCGCTACCGTCAGTCCATTGAAGAAAGTTGGTAAGACTGATCGACCAACTGGCACGACCGTCACATTCTACCCGGATCCGACAATTTTCAAGGAAACAGTTACCTTTGATTACAAGTGGGTTGTCAACTACTTGCGACACCAGTCATACCTGACTAAAGGTATTTACACTTCCGTCTATGATGAGCGTACAAAGGAACGTCAGGCGTTTTACTTTGAGGGCGGAATTCGCAGTTACGTAAAGCACCTCAATATCGGCAAAGAGGTTGTTTCTGACAGTATTTTTTACGTCGAACGCCAAGTTGAGGATTCTATGGTAGAGGTCGCTGTTCAATACAACGATACCTATATCGAAACAGTGAAGCCGTTTGCTAATAACGTTTTGACACCCGATGGCGGTACGCATCTTGTCGGTTTTCGTACAGCAATGACGCGTACGATTAATGACTACGCACGCAAAAACAGTCTGTTGAAAGAAAAAGAAGACAATCTGAGTGGCGATGATATTCGCGAGGGCTTAACGGCAATTATTCTTGTTAAGTTGCCTGACCCGCAATTCGAAGGCCAGACGAAAAACAAGCTTGGTAACCCTGAAGTGCGTCGCTATGTCGAGCAAGTAATGAACGAGTATTTCAGTTATTACCTGGAAGAGAATCCAGACGTGGCTAAAAAGATCGTAGGAAAGGCACTTTTGGCAGCACGAGCACGTAAAGCTGCTCGCGCTGCGCGCGACAACGTTCTGAGAAAAGGTGCGCTTGACGGCATGGGGCTACCAGGCAAGCTATGGGACTGCTCAAGTAAAAGCCCGTCTGACAGTGAAATTTATATCGTTGAGGGTAATTCAGCTGCTGGTTCCGCTAAGGAAGGTCGCGATAACAAGACGCAGGCAATCTTGCCACTTCGTGGTAAGGTATTGAACACTGAACGTGCTCGGCTAGATAAAATGTTCGCCAATAAAGAAATTGTGGCCATGATCCAAGCATTTGGCGTGGGAATCGGCGACGCCTTCGACATCAACGGATTGCGTTACCATAAGATCGTTATTATGACCGATGCTGACGTTGATGGTAGCCATATCGCGACGTTACTTCTTACGTTTTTCTTCCGCTACATGAAAGAAATAGTCGAAGGTGGGTATATATATCTTGCCAAACCGCCGCTCTATAGCATTAATCGCGGTCAGAAAAAGCAATATGTTTACGATGAATCAACGCTTGAGCGAGAGATCGACTCACTCATTGCTGACAGAAAAGCTAGAGGTGTGGCCATCGATGACACTGATGACCGCAATAAACAAGCTGGTATTACAGTATCGCGCTTTAAGGGTCTGGGTGAGATGGACGCCGAGCAGCTTTGGGAGACGACCATGAATCCAGAAAACCGCGTGCTTATTCAGGTAAAGGTTGAGGACGCTGAGCGCGCCGACGCGGTATTCACAAAACTTATGGGCGACGACGTCAGCCTTCGCAAGAATTTCATTCAAGCCGAGGCAAAGAATGTAAAACTTGAAGAGTTAGATATTTAGGGGTTGATAATGGATGAGGAAAACACAGCACAGACGCCAATGGATGACGAACTAAAGGACGTGACGCCATCTACAGAAATGCAGGCAGTGACGCCGGGCATTGAAAATCGTACGCTCGAACGGGTGATGGAAGATAATTTCTTCCGCTATTCAATGAGTGTGATTATTGACCGCGCGCTGCCGGATGTGCGTGACGGTCTGAAGCCGGTTCACCGCCGCATTTTGTTTTCAATGAATCAAAATGGTAATCGTAGTACGGCTAAGTTCGTTAAGAGCGCTCGTATTGTTGGTGACGTGATGGGTAAATACCATCCGCATGGTGACTCGGCGATTTACAACTCGATGGTGCGTCTGGCGCAACCGTGGTCGCTTCGCTACCCACTGATTCAAGGGCAGGGAAACTTTGGTTCGATGGACGGCGACGAGGCAGCCGCAATGCGATATACCGAAGCCCGCATGGCAAAATTGGCTGACGAAATGCTGGCCGATATCGACAAAGAGACGATTGATTTTCGAGACAACTTCGATGGTTCTGAGCAAGAGCCTGTCGTTCTGCCTGCCAAGGTGCCAAACCTGTTACTGAATGGCCAGATTGGTATTGCCGTTGGTATGGCAACGAATATTCCACCGCACAATCTCGGTGAATTAGTTGACGCATCGATCGAACTCATCGATAACGAACATGCCACTGTCGATGATCTTCTGAAGCACGTCAAGGGCCCGGATTTTCCAACCGGCGCAACTGTGTATGGCGGCATGCCAATGAAGCAGGCCTATCAGACTGGCCGCGGCAGTGTGACGGTTCGAGCGGTGGCGAATATTGAAGAGACGAAACGGGGACGCCATCAGATCGTTGTTACGGAGGTGCCATATGGTGTAAATAAGGCGTCTCTTATTGAAAAGATCGCTGAATTAGTGAAAGACAAAAAGATCAATGGCATTAGTGACTTGCGCGATGAAACTGCGCGAGGTAAAGTGCGTATTGTCGTTGAGCTCAAAAAAGATGCTTATCCGAAAAAACTTCTTAACCAACTATATAAATTGACGGCACTGCAGACCAGCTTCAGTTTCAATATGTTGGCACTGATCGACGGTAAGATTCCACGGATTCTTGGTTTGCACGAAATGCTGAGCGAATTTATTAAGCATCGCCAGCAAGTTGTGCGTCGTCGCACTGAGTATGAGCTAAGGAAGGCAAAAGAGCGCGCGCATGTTTTGGAGGGCTACAAAATCGCACTTGATCACATCGACGAGGTGATCAAAACGATTCGTGCGAGCAAGACGCAAGACGAAGCAGAGAAGGCGTTGATCGCGAAGTTTGGTCTGAGTGAAATCCAGGCGAAAGCCATACTCGCAATGCAACTTCGCCGCTTGACCGGACTGGAACGTGCGGCAATCGAGAATGAACTGAACGATCTTATTAAACTGATTGCCCGACTTGAAGAAATTTTGGCTGATGAGAAAGAAATTCTGAAGGTAATCAAGACCGAATTGCTTGAAATGAAAGAAAAGTATGGCGATGACCGCCGCACGAAAATCATCAATCATGAGCTTGGTAAGTTTAGCGATGAAGAGCTGATTCCTGAAGAAGATAGCGTGATCCTCCTAACGACAGAAAACTACATCAAGCGAACCCTTGCGAGCGAGTATCGCCGCCAGAACCGCGGTGGTAAGGGTAAGCGCGGTATGACAACGAAGGAAGAAGATATCATCGATCAGCTTATTCCAGCATCGACGCATGATTATCTACTGTTCTTTACAAACCGTGGTCGTGTTTTCCGCTTGAAGGCTTACGAAGTGCCAGCGGCTGGGCTTAGTGCTAAGGGTGTCGCGGCGGTTAACTTGCTGCAGCTTCAGCCGGAAGAAAAGATCACTTCGATTATTCGCCATGAAAAAGATGCTAGCGAAGAAGGCTTTATGTTTATGACGACCATTAAGGGTACGATTAAGAAAACACCACTGAAGGATTATGCGAATATTCGTACCAACGGCCTGATTGCTATTAATCTTGACGAAGGTGATGAACTACGCTGGATTCAGAAGACGACTGGTCAGGACGACGTGGTTATTTCGACGTCAGCAGGACAGGCCGTTCGTTTCAGCGAGAAAGACGCTCGTTCGATGGGCCGTTCAGCTCGCGGCGTACGCGGCGTTCGTTTGCGACCAAACGACGTTGTGGTTGGCATGGACATCGTAAATGATGAATGCCAGCTGCTCGTAATTAGCGAGAATGGCTACGGAAAAGCGACGAAAGTATCAAACTTCCCGCAACATAAGCGCGGCGGCGTTGGCATTAAAGCAGCAGTCGTAACGGCAAAGACCGGTCCGATCGTGGCGGTTCGTACGCTTGACCTTGATGCCGGCGAAGTCTTGTTGATCTCAAGCAAGGGGCAGGCAATTCGTGTTTCTCGTAAGGATATTCCAACCCTTGGACGCACGACGCAAGGTGTTCGTATCATGCGAATGAGCGACGGTGACAAGGTTGCGTCAATTGGTTTGATTCCTGAAAAAGCGGTCGAGCTTGCCGAAGAGATTGAGGAGTCACACGAGGCGTAACCTATGGAAGCTTCTCCATATCTATTGGCAATCATTGCCGCTTGGGTAGTAGCGCAAGGCGCGAAGTATTTTATCGGAGCGATCCAGACGCGATCGTTCCGGCGCTTCCGTCAACTCTATTCATCGGGTGATATGCCAAGTGCGCACTCAGCTTCAGTGGTAGCACTTGCGACGGTGATCGGCTTAACAGATGGGCTTTATTCGCCCATCTTTGCTGTTTCTGTATTGTTTGCCTCTATTGTTATGTATGACGCAGTAATGGTGCGTCGGTCATCGGGAGAGCAGGGGGCGGCACTGCAGCAACTTCTAAAGGAGCTGAAAAGTACGATTATTAATCCACGAGCTGCTAAGGGGCATACGCCAGCAGAAGTACTTGCGGGTGCGGTTGTAGGGCTCTTAATCGGGCTGGTTGTGTTTTTAGCTACAAATTAAAGTGAAAAAGGTGTTGACGCACCCCACATGTGTCGTATATGATAAGAACAGTCTGAGCGCAGGGAGTGCAAAAAAGCCCCCGGAAACGCGCCACCCAACAGAGTGAATGCGAGTTGAACAGATGATCAAAGAATGTACTTTGACAATTTAGTTGTGCAACGTTGCAAAGAGTATTTATACTCAATGCAACATATCATCGTCAGTTTATTAATTGAGTCAAGTACGCATTAGAGGCGTACACTTTATGGAGAGTTTGATCCTGGCTCAGGATGAATGCTGGCGGCGTGCCTAACACATGCAAGTCGAGCGGCAGCGCGAGTAGTTTACTACTTGGCGGCGAGCGGCGGACGGCTGAGTAACGCGTGGGAACGTGCCCCAAAGTGAGGGATAACGCACCGAAAGGTGTGCTAATACCGCATATGATCTTCGGATTAAAGAATTTATTCGCTTTGGGAGCGGCCCGCGTCGGATTAGGTAGTTGGTAGGGTAATGGCCTACCAAGCCGACGATCCGTAGCTGGTCTGAGAGGATGACCAGCCAGACTGGAACTGAGACACGGTCCAGACTCCTACGGGAGGCAGCAGTGAGGAATCTTCCACAATGGACGAAAGTCTGATGGAGCAACTCCGCGTGCAGGATGAAGGCCTTAGGGTCGTAAACTGCTTTTATGAGTGAAGAATATGACGGTAACTCATGAATAAGGGTCGGCTAACTACGTGCCAGCAGCCGCGGTCATACGTAGGACCCAAGCGTTATCCGGAGTGACTGGGCGTAAAGAGTTGCGTAGGTGGTTTGTAAAGTGAATAGTGAAATCTGGTGGCTCAACCATACAGGCTATTATTCAAACTCACAAACTCGAGAATGGTAGAGGTAACTGGAATTTCTTGTGTAGGAGTGAAATCCGTAGATATAAGAAGGAACACCAATGGCGTAGGCAGGTTACTGGACCATTTCTGACACTGAGGCACGAAAGCGTGGGGAGCGAACCGGATT
>JALRDG010000057.1 GCA_023257055.1 Candidatus Saccharimonadia bacterium
TCTTCAATCATCTGATGAATTTGATCCATCGTAAAGAAGTGACCGCTTTCAATGAGCCCCGTGTCGTCGGAGGCGGGTCGCTCGCCAAATGATATATCTGTTGCAAGATACGTAGTTAGTCGTTCGGTCATAAGTCCGTTGCATACGCGTGTAGAGCCTAGTTTGTGCCACGTATTCGCGGAAATACCGGTCTCCTCAATTAGTTCGCGTTGCGAAGCGAGGAGTGCATCTTCTCCTTCGCCACCGCCGCCCGGAAGCTCCCAGCTCCACGATTTTGTCGGATAGCTAAATGTGCGTATGAGGTAAAATTCATTTTCAGGATTGAGAACAACGATCATTACGGAGTCTTTTGATTCAACATATCCATATATACCTTCGTCACCCTCAGGGGTAAGCACCTGGTCTTCATGAACGGTCATCCATTTGTTTTCGTATTTCACACTGGAGGACAAGAGCGTCCATGGGTTTTGATCATTCATATATTTATTGTAGCACTTGAAGGTAACGCCATCGAAACTTCGGACACGAACGGCGCGTAAGGGAGAGTAACAATTATTTAATGTGCCCAAAAGTACGGAGCGGGTGTTTTTCCATCGTCGAGCATAATCGATGGCGGGGTGGTAATGGTATTCGTGTTAGGACCAGTGTAGTCAGTTGAAGTCATGACCATCATTTTCTTGTTCTTGCCGATAGACCCTTTCGTGGTAAGACTAATCCATTCGTCGTTCGTTGCGCCAATAATCTTCAGGCTGCCGTTGCCATTATCAGCTAGAAAGTTGACATGGTACCCCGCATGGGCGCTATGCATGACTGGCTGATGATGAACGGTGCCAAAGCTTCGTTCATGATTGATACCGATACGGTTACGTACTGATTGTAGATTCCATGTTTCTCCGTAGTTGGATTGCCAGAATGTCGGCATTCCGTGGCGATGATCGTGAATATAACTATCGTACACTTTGGCATAATTGTGGGTACTAAAAGCCAGTCCAGAGGCGCCGACCGACTCACCAAATGTTCGCTGCGTAATGCTATTTCCCATTACGCGCCGCCCGTCAACTTCTACACTGCGTGTAATGGAATGACTGCCTCGCCAGAATGTTAGACCGAATGTTTCGCCTGGATTTTCGCGGGCGTTGCCTGGGATTCCAGTGATGTACAGGCCGCGGACGGTCGTACCGGGCTGAGACTTGCCAACCATAATACCGTTATATAAATGACCCTGCTCAGTGCCTTGCAGCCAGAAGTCAGCCAATAGTTGCGGCGTGGTGCCATCGTTCATACGCAATACGTACAGCTGGTTTGTAGACCGCGTCTCTTGTGCGGGGACGGTGTGACCATAGGTAGAGGAATGAGGCTTAAGTCGAATAATTGTATCTCGGCCAGATCCGATAAGGCCTTTTACTTGCGGGGGTATGTTGATAGCTTTGTAGCCGTCGCGAAAGTTTGTAACTTCGAATACACCCTTTGGTAGTTGGAGAATTTTCCCATGTAGGACAGGGTGTTGCAGGACGGTATGGATGTCTTGGCCGGGCTGAGCGATTGTTTGCCATGGTACGACATCACCGGAAGGTTCGGCAGGAGCGGGACTTGATGGAGCGGGGCTAGGTGTAGCAGGTGTGGCCTGGTTTGGAATTGTCGGCTGCTCTTGAGCAGGTGTGGCAGCTAGTGTTCGTACGTAAAATGCCACGCCTTCGTTTTTCCAGCCATTTCGTTCTAGTTGTTGTACGTCTGATGGCGTCACGGCGTATCTATGGAACGGTCCTTTTACGAATTTATGGAGGGGTGTGGTGTATTGGTTCTTAGATGGCGCGGCGTAAAATGCCACGCCTTCGTAGGCATAGCCGTATTTTTTTATCGCATTCTGCACTTCACTTCGCCACTGCGTAACCATGAAATCTCCCGACGAGGCATTATATACGCGGTAAATAGGGACCAATCCGACGGCTAAGCGGGGCGAGGCAAGAAATAACTCTTGCGATTGAGTAAATCCATGCTTTTTAGCGGCACTTTGCACTTCCGAAGAATGTATTGTCAGAAGGCTGGCGGATGTTTTCGGGTTGACGGCTTGGCGTACGACATCAGTGTACGTTGCATTTACTGACGCGGCTTCTGAATCGGTCTTACTTAAAAGTGATACGCCGGTAAAATAGACTAGAACGATAGCTGGAGCAATGAGAATCTTTATAAGTGCAGACGGTGTAAAGTAACTTTTGTACACGGCAAGATTGTGGCGAAGGCTGTTCATAAGAATTCCTCGTAAGCTAGTGATGAAATATATTATACCATACTAATTCAAAAAGTCAGTAGG
>JALRDG010000085.1 GCA_023257055.1 Candidatus Saccharimonadia bacterium
GTCGTACTTCTTGAGAATCTTTCGACGGAGCTATGCTCGCTAAAGCAGCGTTATCCTGCGACTTCGTCGCAGTTGATTCCTGTTCTGTCGCTCCCGCTGGCCCACCAGCAGAAGGTGAACTAGTAGGACTAATCATCAACCCAAAAAAGAAAACTAAAAGCCCAAGAGTACCGATTTTTACACCAAGCGATAGTTTTTTTGTTTTCATAACTGTTATGTTTTAGTATATCACATATATGTGGTGGAAAAAATTGACAAAATTACAAAAAAGGCCTACGCTTAAAGTAGCAATTAATGCAGGGTAAATATGCGAACTTCACACTCATTGGTATACAGCGGAATTCTAATCACGCTAACGATGATCATCGCTATGCCTGCTTCCACTTTTGCCCTCGATAACCTCACGGGCGACATTGAAACAAAACTTGACTCCTGGCGCGAAATCGCCGAAAAAGTTGGTGAAGATCGCCGTCGAGTCGTTGAGCAGTTGCCAACACCCACCGTGCCCGAGCAGGTTCGCGATACAATTACTCCACAGCTCCGGGATACTGCATCTGGAGTACAGCAAGCGGTCGAACCTCCTCAATCAACCCCAGCTCCCACGGCCACAAGCGAGCCTCAGACCTCTCCGTCGCCAACACGTACCGCTAAGCCCCTCAAGGGAGAGCGTCTTTCTGCCTGCCAGCGCCGTGAACCTGCGATCAGGTCAATAATGGCCACCACAACTGCGCGAAGCGAGCGCCAGTTAATAGTCTTTACCCAGATTGCAGAACGTACTAAAAAGTTCTACGAGCAGCGTGGCTATGAAGCGCCAAACTACGATACTCTCGTACAGGAAATTGCCATGCGTCGTGTCTTGGTCGAAGATGCCGTTGAAGCAACAAAGCAGGCCGGCCACACATTCCAGTGCGAAGGAGATCACCCAAAAGCCGATATCGTATCCTTTACAGACCAAATACATCTTCAGCAACAACTCATGAATGACTACCGTATATCAATTAAGAATCTCATACAGGCCGTGAGATCGGTGCAGCCTGACGCAAAGGAAAAATCAACATCGAAAGAGGTCCATTCATGAATAATGACCAGCAAGTTCCACACTTTCAAATGATTTCAGTCTTAGCGACGATCGCTACGGTTACCATGATTGCTACGATTATTTATGCAATTAGTTACCAATCACAAAAGCCAAGCGACCTACTGGACAACCCAAAAATGGATACAACCCTGACCGCCCCGGCCATCAGCTCGACACCAGACCTCGAAACGGCTGAAGCAACACTCGATAACGCCAACCTTGAAAGTACAGATGAACTTGACCGCCTCGAAAGCGAAGCGAACGCTTTTTAATTGCAGTCGATCAGCTTTCATGTAAGCTTGCGAACAGCTTACGCTGCCTCTCATCAAGCAGATTAAACTTCCCTTGATCCCCCAATACGATAATATCCGAACTTATCGCCGCAAGGCGCCATAGCCCCGCTATACCCTCTAAATAGACGATGTCTTTTTGATAGCAACCGCCTTTTCCATCGGTCCCCTTCAAGATGCGGACTGTCAAAAACCAGGCGTGTTCACGAGAATATTCTTCGTTAATCGGATGACTAGGGTATCGCCGCTCGCGCCAAAATCGATACAGGCCATATAAAAGATCGTAGAGGCGCACAAAATCGTATCGTTCGTCACCATACCCAAGAACCAAACTAATCGCAAGGTGCTTCATGATGCAATATTCCCAGGCCGGCTGCGCTAACGCCTCCGTGATAGATTCATAAACAACCTGCTCTCGTAACAATCCCCGACCCTCATTACCCTTGAGATACCCAGCGAGACCCATCTCAAGCAGCCGCAGTGGCTGACGAGCACCATTGATCGATTCTAAAATATGACTGCCGATTTCGTGGCCCACTAGACCGATAAAATCATTCCGTGTCAGCTGGTATCCTCGCGGACGATACAGTCGCCTCGGCAACCGTGACACTGCCCAAGTGACGTTTGGCGCATCAGCGATTTCATAATTTCCCGCACCAATCCGATCCAACGCCTGCCGACAAATCAGGTCACCTTCCTCCTGCTTGATAATCTCAGCAGATGGCAACCCATTCTCACCAAATAGCTGCGTATACACTCCATCGTTATCGAAATGAAGTTTGCGCACTTTCCTAAATGTATCGTCAGAAGGTATGATAATCCGCGTATCTCCGTCAGTGTTTGGCAACTGCAGTAAAACTTTCTCGCCAAGTTCACGCAACAAACCTGTGTCATCAGCAATTGATACCTCAGTGTCATTCCGTATCCACGCGACTACCGCTCGGTGCATGTTTTCATCTGGCCGTCCGTATAGCCGCATGTTTAATGCCTCATACGCCGTATCATCCCTGCGTGCGGCTGCCTCGACAAGCTCCATATTCAAAAGAGCGTCATCGATATAAGCAATGTATTCATCGCGAACGAGCGGATTTTTTTCGGTCGTTTTAATATCAGACAAAAGTGCACGAAAAGCTTCTTTTGGCGCACGAAGCCGCTCTATCACATCTGAAGATGGATATAGGCTAGGTGACTCGGTGTAACCGCTTCGCTCGAATTGCTCTCGTTTCACTGCAAGCTCGTCCGGCGTCGGCTCAAGCAACGCAAAAGTCTCATCGACAGTTGCCGATATATCCTGTAGTCGCCCGTACCATGCTTCGTCCAGTATTTTAGCCATTACAAAAAGTATACCATTGCTATGGAGTATTGAAACGCTCCGTCGTATCGCTGTCGTTCGCGATATCAAGAGCCTCCTCACCCAAGCCGCGCTGCTCGAAAAAGCGAATCTTCTCTTCAGCTTCTTCTCTTGAAATATCATCACCCGGCGCCGGCTCACCCGCTTGATTACTTAACTCATGTAAATACACCTTCTGCGCTTCCGTCGCTGGCGTATACTCATCATCGTCCATAATATATCCTCCTATCTCTCGTATGATACGAGAAACACCCCTGGCGGTCGGTGAGCTGCATTACAATATTTGGCAAACCATGATTAATACTGCTACACTAGCACCATGAAACCGTCAGCAGGCGAATTCACTGGCGGATCAATCACCGCTCCCTATTTCCACCGGACATGGGAAACGAGCGATATTGATCGGCTGCACGACACCGGTTTTACCTCTGTCATATTCTGCCTGCGCGAAGAACATCTTGATGGCTATCAGCCACACCACGACATGAAGAAGGTCGTCGCCCACGCGCGCAACAGCGGCCTACGTACAGAAGTAGACCTATGGGGTTTTGGCAACGTATTTGGCGGTGAGGCACGCAGCAGCTTTGGTCCAGAAAACCCCGCCTGCTACGACTCTCCAAGCTTTCATAAGCTAATGCGCAAAGGAGTAGCTTTCGCCGCTCACTTGCAGCCTGACGGTATGTTTTGGGACGAAGCTCATTTTAAAGACTGCAATCACTGCGATGGCGCAAACGAATCCGCCCTACTGGAGCAGTATGCAAAAAGAGCACATAAAAAATACGGTCTAGAGAATGCCATTTGCCTAACGAGTTCGGCTAAAAACATGGGGCGCCTTGCCATGCTCGCTGCAAAACCGTATGTCCATCAGGTCGAAACCGACCCCTACTATACTAACTATCCTGGAATACACGATAGTGTCGACCGCTACGTCGGAGAGTACAGTCGTACGCTTCATAGCATCGCGTTCGAGCATCAGACATCGGCCCGGTTGTGGGTGCAAGGCTTTGGGTTACAAGAAGGCTGGGAGGATATCCCGTCACGAGCCGCCGAGTCGGCCATTCGAAACGGCGTTCGAAATATTGGCTTCTGGGCATGTCACGACTGGCAACGGAGCGACATAGACTTCGGGTACCCCGGCATTGTACCGGTAAATAACGCCGCCGTTATCGACCAAGTACCAAAAATACGCAAGTCGCTCTTCGACGAACAGAATACGGTATCTCGTAACTAATCTCACTGCTCACAACCACGGCCCTCGCTATTCTATTTTTATGATAGTACTCCATGAAGTAGCGCCACAATCCGTCCCGTCAATCCTTAGTAGTGGCGTAAAATGTATGCCACGTGGCGAAAAGGGTGACGATCCTTCTATCGCTGCGACCGATCATCTCCTCGATTCGTATCGCCCTCCTTATTTAGTCGAACAAGGAGTAAAGCGTGAAGGAAATATTTACGGATATCTCGTGCAAGATACCGACGTCGTCGACATAACAGATGGTTCGTTCATACCAATCGACGAATTCATACGCCGTAGCGAACGCGCCGTTCTACAGCTACGAATTAACAGCTCGCGGTGCTATGTTTCCAACCTCGATTTATTTGACCGTCTCATGACTGCGATACAAAATAATGCCGCCGCAGACGAGCTAAAGGTCATGGCCCAACATTACTGGCAGTCGCTCGTCACCCTCTCCGATTATCAGCCTGGCAGCATAGGGCGCCCGGAAGTTATGATTCCATACGATATACCTCCAGACGCTATCAAGCAACTATCGTAACCTAGGTGTTTGACTGCGCCAGTTCGTCGCGTCGCGGTGCACCAGCAGATTCATCCCACTTCGATCGATCAAGTCCAAGCCAGACATACCATACCAGCGGGAAGAAAATTGCCCATAGTATAAATAGCGACTGTTTTTGCAGCTTAAAGCCAATATGGTACATCGCAATACAGGTAAAGACGTAGGCAACAATATTTACAATCGGTAGCAGCCCAGCAATACTCCAATATCCTGGCTGCCCGCCAAGCTGCAACAGTATCCAATGCCAGTACACAGGCACCCAGGCTTTCCACGCGGGCTGGCCAGCTTTCTTAAATAGCTTACCAACGACGATTGATCGCAGAATATATACGACGACCGCCAGTATGGCGACAAAAAACAGGAACATTACGATTGCCGTTGCTTGCTCGGAAGATAATTGCGTAGATGATGCATTCATGCCTGTAGCATACTGCATGTCGAAGAAAAGAAAAACCCTCACGCCTAAAAGCCTGAGGAGTTTTCTTTGGTACACCCGGTACGATTCGAACGTACGACCCTCTGTTCCGAAGACAGATGCTCTAATCCACTGAGCTACGGGTGCGTGACTTTTTGTAGTATATCATAATTTCAGCCACCTGCGCTATACTGGAAAGCATATGGATATTCACACTGGCATCCCGCTCAAAAACTACACAACCATGCGTCTCGGCGGCCCGGCGCGTTTCATGGCGGAGGTCCATAAACCAGACGACCTCCCCGCGCTTTATCGAAATGCAAAAGCGCAAAACCTTGCTATTTTCGTACTCGGCGGCGGTAGCAACGTTATCGCCCGTGACGAAGGTTTTGACGGTATCGTGTTGCGTGCGCGCATTCCAGGGTTCGACATCCTAGCTGATACACCAGCAAGCACCACCATCAAAATTGGTGCCGGCGAAATATGGGATGACGTCGTTCGACGAACGGTTGAAATGAACCTTAGCGGCATCGAAGCGATGTCGGCTATTCCTGGAACCGCCGGCGCTTCACCTGTGCAAAATGTGGGGGCATACGGCCAAGAAATTGCCGACACGTTAGATTCGCTCGAAGCGTACGACAGTGCGACCGACAACTTTGTTACTCTTCAAGCGGAAGATTGCCTATTCGCCTATCGCCACAGTATCTTCCGCGGCGAAGAAGCGGGTCGTTATTTCATTACGAGCATCACTCTCACTCTCACTAAATCTGCCCCACAGCCACCATTTTATGCTGCTTTGCAAAAATATTTTGACGAAAAATCCATTACTATGTTTACTCCGCAAGCCCTTCGCGAC
>JALRDG010000016.1 GCA_023257055.1 Candidatus Saccharimonadia bacterium
AACTTCAAGCTTGTTGTAGCGCTTTTCAAGATCGCCACTTGCCATACGCTTTTCAAGATCTTTGAGCTTCTTGATTTGAGCGCTAACCGTAGCAACGTTTGTCAGCATGCCGCCAATCCAACGTTCAGTAACGTATGGCTGGTTTGCTTTTTCAGCAGTCAGCTTAACGATGTCTTTTGCCTGCTTCTTCGTACCGACGAAAAGAACTTTCTTACCGTTCGCAGCAACCTTCGTTAAGAATGGAAGCGCAACTTCAAGTGCGTCGACCGTCTTCGTCAGGTCGATGATGTGCGAATCCTGTCGCTTTGAGTGAATGTATGGCGCCATTTTAGGGTGCCAACGGCTCGTTTTGTGTCCAAAGTGAACACCAGCTTCGAGCAAAGCTTTAATATCGACAGTTACTGCCATTGCTTTGTACTCCTTGTACCTCACCGGGAATACCTGAATGTTCAGGAGCAATATTCACCGGCTGTGTCATTAATTATGTTACGCAGTTAATTATACTGTAGAATACCCGAAAAGACAAGACCGCTACCAGTCTTTTCCACCTGGTGACCAATAGCCCCAGCCGCGCTTAACAGTAGCACCCCAGCGAGGCGAGCTAGGCGGACCCGGATCTTGTAGCTCTGGCTCGATGGCGGCGATTTCGAATGGCTGAAACGACACACTAGCACCCTCGGAAAGGCGAAGCAGTTTGTAGTCAAACCCATTCGAACGATAGATATAGGTATTTGCCGTCGCTGAGGCCGTGTTACCAAACGGTACATCACCCACCGTGCGGATATAATCTGGGATAAGTCCAGGAATAAAGCTTTCACCTGACTGTCGACGATATCTCCAAGCTCCGCTCGTGGTCGGATACGCGCCATTTTTTGCATAATATTTCTCAAGCGCCATATTCATATCTGCCATATCCCGCTTCATCATTGCGATATTAGAATCCTCGCGATATGTTCGGTACCCCACAACGGTAACTGCGGTCAAAATGCCAATAATGGTCACGACAGTCACCAGTTCAATAACCGTAAAACCAGCTCGTCGAAACGATGTATAATTCATGTCATCAGTATATCGCTAATGGTTAGGTTTGACTAGCTACTGCGAGGTTTTGACAATCCACTACAAAAAGCGTACAATTGTATGGATATGAAAAGCAGTATTCACCCACAAGACTATCGCCCAGTCGTATTTAGCGACGAAGTGGCAGGGTTTTCGTTCCTAACCCAGTCGACCGCACAAACGAACGACACCGTTAAATGGGAAGATGGCAACGAGTACCCACTTGTTAAAGTGCACATCTCAAGTGCCTCTCACCCATTCTTTACCGGCGAAGAGAAGATCATCGACACTGAAGGTCGTGTTGACCGCTTCAAGGCTCGCTTCGCGAAAGCCGAAGAGCGCAAGCAAGCTCTTGCCAACAAGGCAAAGAAAGCAAACGCTACTTCTGCTCGAAAAGCTGACAAATAGTCACTCCACGAAATATAAAAAGACTTCCCAATGCGGAGGTCTTTTTATATAGTACTGACATGAAGAAAGATCGATCCCTTTTCTTATTTGGCGTCCTTCTATTTCTATGCTCGGTTGTCACAATGTGCCTTGCAATACCGCTTGTACTAATAGCGAGTATATTCCCTGGATCTATCGAGGGACTTTGGACAATATTAGCTATGGCAGCAATAATTATCGGGTATTTCATGTTCAATATCTATCTCTCTATTAGAGTTATGAAAACTCGGAAGCCTATCGGTACAGAAAAAAATATGATTGCCGCAATAGCGTTAATCCTACTGTCTGGCCTGATTTTTATAGACCACAGTAATATAGTCGGTATCGTTTTTTCGATTTGCGGATCAGTTGTTGGCTCGACTTGGCTTACGATACTCACTCACAAGCGCGAGGTATAAGTTAAAACGCCTTTCAAACAAACACGCACCGCTCTTAGTATTGATCTTATTTCTGCTATAATAACAGTAGTATGCCAACAATTTCCTTAGATATTACCACTCTAGAACAAGAACGTTCCGAGCTTTCGGCGTTCCTTTCGGACCCTAGTGCGTATTCCAGTCCAGATTTCTCGATCAAGAACAAACGCTTCACCGAGCTGGAGACGCTAATTGCAACCGCAAAGCGACGCGAGCAACTCAAGCAGAACATTACCGAGGCACGCGAACTCGCAAATGGCAGTGACGAACTCGCTGAGCTCGCTAAGCAAGAAGTTATCGATAACGAAAAAGAACTCGAGCAACTTGAAAACGATCTATTTATCATGCTTGCACCAAAAGATCCAAACGATGAAAAGAACGTTATCGTCGAAATTCGTGCCGGCGCCGGTGGCGACGAGGCTTCATTATTTGCTGCCGAACTCTACCGCATGTACCTGCGCTACTGCGAAACACACAGCCTTAAAACTGAACTTTTAAGCGAAAGCGCCAATGATACCGGCGGTTACAAGGAAGTCGTTTTCAAAGTAGCCGGCGACAGCCCGTACGCTCGCCTGAAGTTTGAATCTGGTGTTCACCGCGTACAGCGCGTTCCGGCAACAGAAAGCCAGGGGCGAATCCACACGAGTACCGTGACGGTTGCCGTGCTTCCTGAGGCTGAAGAGTCTGACATTGAAATCCATGCCAACGATCTTAAAATTGATGTCTATCGTGCCGGCGGCCATGGCGGCCAATCCGTTAACACGACCGACTCGGCTGTGCGCATTACTCACTTACCTACCGGCCTGGTTGTCACCAATCAGGACGAAAAGTCGCAGATTAAGAACAAAGAAAAAGCCCTGAGCGTGCTTCGTTCTCGCCTTTTGCAGCAAAAGCTCGATGACGAAAATAACAAACTTGCCGCCGAACGCCGTAGCCTGATTGGCTCCGGTGATCGCTCGGAAAAAATCCGCACCTACAACTTCCCACAGGACCGCATTACCGATCATCGCATTGGCTATTCACGAAGCGGTATTCCACAGGCCATGAATGGTGCAATTGACGATCTCTTTGACCACCTGGCAGCCTATGAACGGGAGCTTGCAGCTGCTAATGCAAGTAACGATAGCTAGCTGGCTTGATTCAGCCGAGCGTTGCCTGAAAGAAGCAGGCGTCCCTTCGGCACGGCTTGATGCCGAAGTTCTTCTGGCGCACACGCTAAAAAAACCACGCACCTATCTACACGCTCACCACGACGACACAATTGACGACCTTCGCGCACTCGAAATTGCTGACGCTCGACTTGATCTCCGAAAAGACCGAACCCCGGTCGCCTACATTATCGGCCACAAAGATTTCTACGGTCGTCGATTCCATGTGACGCCGGCGACACTAATTCCCCGGCCAGAGTCAGAAGACGGAATAACATTACTGAATGAGCTTATCCCTGCTACTACCCCGCTTCTTGACCTAAATGAACGCCTCGTTGATATCGGAACAGGCAGCGGCGTTCTTGGCATCACTGCCAAGCTTGAACACCCGGAGCTCGATGTGCACCTCGTCGACATTAGCCGACATGCCTTAAACGTGGCTCGGCGAAATGCCCGCCAACTGCATGCCGATGTTACCCTACACGAATCAAACCTGTTAAAGAATTTCCCCCTGAAAGTTCGCTATATTGTCGCTAATCTCCCTTACGTCGACCGCACATGGGACGATATCTCTCCCGAGCTACGTCACGAGCCAGAACAGGCCTTATTTGCAGATGAATCTGGCTTGGCGCTCATTTACCAACTGATCGAACAGACGCATCTGAATCTTGAAGAAGGTGGCCATCTACTAATTGAAGCAGATCCCACTCAACACCCGAACATTATACGACGAGCCAAAGAAAATAGCCTGCATCTCGTGACGACGCGAGGCTATTATATAGTTTTTCGCCAGGAAGCTTAGGCGTTATATTCTTCGAGAGTAACGCGCATCTGGCGCTCATTGCCGTCCCGGCTGACCGTCAATGTAACCGTTTCCCCAGGGGCGTACTCCGCAATCATATTGCTCATACTGCCATTCTCGCCGACAACATCGTCGTTGAGCTTCAAGATAATGTCACCCTCTTTTATACCCGCTTTTTCAGCTGGACTACCCGATAATACCGCTGGTGTTGTGCCAGTATTTTGTACGTAAGCACCTTTTTGTTGATCCAAAGAAAACTCCTTCGCCACTTCCGGAGTGATCGATATGAAGTTAACGCCGAGGTAGGAACGTTTCGCCTCGCCAGTCTTTAAAAGATGCTTTAGCATACCCTTTGTCGCATCAATCGGAATAGCAAAGCCAATGCCCTGTGCCTCGGCAGCAATCGCCGTATTAATGCCGATTACCTGACCGGACGTATTAATAAGTGGTCCACCAGAGTTACCCGGATTAATTGCTGCATCGGTCTGCAGTAAGCCCGTTAATGTCTCGACACCATCGTTCGATTGAGCGGTTACCGGTCGATCTTTACCGGAGATAATGCCACTCGTTACCGTGTTTTGATATTGCCCAAGCGAATTACCGATTGCCACCACTTGCTGTGCAACACGAATCGAGCCGGAATCGCCAATTTCTGCTACCGGCAAGTTACGCGCGCCGTCAATTTTCAAAAATGCAATGTCGTTCAACGGATCAGTACCGACAAGCTTTACTTTGTCGTACGTCGTTCCGTCACTTGTGACGATTTGAATATTCGACGCGCCGTCAATAACATGCTTATTAGTGAGAATGTAACCATTTTCGCTCACAATCACCCCGGTTCCAGCACCTTCACCAACCTGCATGCCAAAATACGAACGTGACGTCACTTCCGTGACGACCGAGACAACACTTTTTGATACCTTATTGACCGCTTCAGAAATATTCTTTTCCTCGCCGCTCATTTGCGCATTGCCGTCGTTAGTCGATTGCACAAAAGAGGATGACGGATCATCGACACGCTCTTGCACCCAAGCGCCGCCGTAGCCAGCAAGCGCTGCCACGCCAGCGACGGCAAGGCCAGTCCCAATGAGACGACCACGCGAGCCACCGCCCTTTCGAGCAGTAGTATCAATATATCGTGGTTGTTCATGTTGTTCCGGCGCAGGTGGTGCTACCGGCGGAATACGATCAGCATCGTATTCACTGTGTGAAGATTGTGATTCATGTTTCATATACCACCAGTATACCGCGAAATGCTGATATTTTCCTGATAACCATAACGGCTATCAGGTATTTAAATACTGACGCTCGCTTCGTTGAATAGCGCAAAAAGAATAATAATAACACTACTCGTCAGCAAGATCGGCAATAGTACGTCATTGAGTTGAATCTGTCCATGCTTATGATGCGACACATACGCTCGTTCCGCCACGAAGCTTACACCGAGAGCAATAACCGCTGCCTGGGGAACCTTAATAGTACCAAACTCTGTCACTCCGTATGCGAACGCCCAGTGATACGTCAGCCAGCCGATTTCGGCAAACAAGAAACCAAACACTAACGACAAGAATAGGATATGACTTTCATGGTAGGCACTCAGGACATGCCGCGTGGCTGCGTATCCAATCCCCCACATTGCCAACACGACGGCAGATGCCGGCCAACCATACGACACCATAAACAACGCCGTCACTCCTACGAATACTGCAGCAGCAGCCTGCAGTGAGATCGCCGTATGACTCGAACGTGGCTTAAGAAAGAGTAGCCAGCCAATATAGAGCAGTGTAAGTCCAAATTGTAGTACACCATGGCCAGTCGCGCCAAGCAATAGAATTACCACGCCAACGCTTACGATAATATCAACGAGATTCGCCTGAAGATTTACCGCCCAGTACCGTGGTCGAACTGCCAATATTCGCCACTTACTTAACAGTACAAGTAATACCGCAGGCCACAATGTGCCGACCAGCTGTACTACTAGTAGCACAGCAATCGCTAGCCCAACGTTCAATCCGACATACAGCGTCGTACTGACTGCCGATCGCCGTTTGTTGTTTTTCAAGAGGTCCATATGTATTCGATTATATCACAGGCCACCAGGGCAGCTACTGCGCCCCACCTAGAACCACGACGAACGAGACGTCTTCACCTACGTATACCGGCGGATCCTGCAGTTTCGGTGCCACTTTATAGTACTCTTGTAACTTTTTCGCAGTAGCCGGCTTGTCCGATGTAAGTTGGTAGATCGTCACGACGCCATAATCACCCTCCGGCGCATTATCAATGCCGCTAATCACAAATCCCTGCATTTCTAGCTCGTCAGCTTCAGTTCGTGCAGCACCGGCAACGCCACTGCCATTAAGGACTGTAATCCGTGCAGCTTCTTTTACTGCTGGGTC
>JALRDG010000031.1 GCA_023257055.1 Candidatus Saccharimonadia bacterium
TCAAATCGTCAAAGCAATCGAGGCGCAGAATAAGTAGATGCCAGAGCTCCCAGAGGTAGAGACAATTCGTCGCGGCTTATCTGAGCTGATTGTCGGACGAACTGTAGTGAGTGAGGTGCATGACACTGAAAAAGGATTCCCAAACGCATCAACTGATGTTGCAGCCTTTTTGATTGGTGCGACGGTAATAGCCGTACGTCGTCGAGCCAAAGTGTTATTGATTGATCTCTCGACTGAACACACAGTTGTTGTTCACCTCAAAATGACCGGACAGCTTGTGTTTCGAGGTGAACAAAGTTTTGGGGCGGGGCACCCAAACGCCAGTTTGATCGGTAAACTGCCAGATCGCTCAACGCGTGTCACGCTTACATTTACCGATGGTTCTCGCCTCTATTTTAACGATCAGCGAAAATTTGGCTGGATGCGACTCATGCCGACTATCGAAGTACCGAACATTGATTTTATGAAGAAAGTCGGTCCCGAGCCACTGGAGGCAGATTTTACACCGGAACAATTCGCCGAGCGGTTTAAGCGACGTGCAAAAACGAATATCAAGGCGGCATTACTTGACCAAACAGTCGTAGCGGGCGTTGGGAATATCTATGCCGATGAAAGCCTGTGGGAAGCGCGAATCCATCCAAAGCGACTAGTTGGCTCGTTGGGCGATAATGACTTTCAAAATCTCTATACCGGACTTCGCAAAGTGATGAATCTATCACTTGAAAAGGGCGGCAGTACTGACAAGAATTATCTGAACGCCGAGGGGAAAAGCGGCCAATATCTAGACCACGCCAGTGTGTTTCGGAAAGAAAATACTCCCTGTCCACGCTGTGGAAATCTTGTGGAAAAGATTCGTTGGGCTGGTCGTGGCACGCACTTCTGCCCGCATTGTCAGAAGTAGCATACTGCTATTGCTTTTTATGCAAATTTGTGTTATCATGCTTGCATAACCATGAAAACAAATACTATCGAAGCCCGACAAACCCCGTGGCAAGCGACTAATGCTGAACAATCTCAGGCAGAGCGCCGTGCGGAGCGTAAAAAGCGCACACATCGAGCGTTGCTTTTAGGTGCTGTCGCAACCTTTACGACATCGGTTCTCGGCGTTGCCGTTGAGAAAACGGCCGGCGAGGTATCAGTGGAGGGTGCCGGCAAGACGGTCACAAAGACAATTGACGGTATTCGTGACGTCTATGTCGATCATCAGGAGCGCGAGCAAAGTAAGCTCGTCTACGATGTCGACGACGCCAATGTGGCGACTTACCGGGAAAGTCTGCGTCAAGTTGTCGAAGAAGACGCGACATATACGGGAAGCCTCAGTCCGAGTACGAGTATTGAAGTTGTACATCCAGATGGTGGACGACATGGCTATACGATCGATGATGATCCACGTACGGCCTACGTAAATAATCCGAGCGCCACGCAACTCGAAGAGGCATTTGACTATGTTCATCCGGCACTTATTGATGCAGCCGGTATCGAAGAGATCCATATTAAGGATCTAAAGCACGCTATCGGTGATTATCCACCCGGCGCGGACGTCATACGAATTGATAGTGAGTTTGCTCAAAACGCAACGCCTGGTGAGATAGCCAACACGATTCATCACGAAGCTGCACATGCCTTGCATTATGCGATTGGCGAGAACGAAAACTTCCCAGAGCTTGTCGACTTTGAGAGTGAGAACCCTGCTTGGTGGAACTACCAATCAGAATATCCAGAAGATTCCGCCGCTCATAAAGAGTACGATATGGATAAAAATAGCGAAGGTATTACCGTGCGTTGGTATGGTACGAAGAGTCCGGAGGAAGACTTTGCTGAATATACGGCGGCAATCTTTGACAAGGGTACCTTTGGCGTAGATGGTCAGGCGGAGAATTACCGCAATTACCTGCGTGACAATAACGAGCTGACGATTGATAAATCAGCTGCCACTATGGCAATTCTTGAAAAGTACCAGCCTGGACTTGGCACTATTGCACTCGATCAAGTTGAAAACAACTTCGACCACCTGTCGTAATCCTCCACACTGCTATACTAGTAGTATA
>JALRDG010000090.1 GCA_023257055.1 Candidatus Saccharimonadia bacterium
CGGCATAATAGTAGTGTTGATAGTTATAGTTGTCATACGTGACAACTATAACTTAATGCGTCGTAAGAACTGTGCATTTATTGCGACAACAATTGTAGAGAGGGACATCAGTACCGCACCTAGTGCTGGAGAAAGAATGAATCCAAGTGGGGCGGCGACTCCGGCGGCTAACGGAATGGCCAGCGCGTTATAACCCGTCGCCCATGCGAGGTTTTGAATCATTTTACGATAGGTGACTTTTGAAAGGGTAATTATTTTAGATACGCCACGCGGATCGCTACCTGCCAAGACTATGCCGGCAGATTCTATAGCTACGTCAGTACCAGCGCCAATCGCAATGCCAATATCAGCTTGAGTCAAAGCTGGTGCGTCGTTGACTCCATCGCCAACCATGGCGACTCGGCTGCCATCAGCCTGTAGTTTCTTTACGATCTCAGCTTTATTTTCGGGTAATACTTCAGCAAAGTATTCTTTGATTCCCAGTTCATCTGACACCCAGGCAGCAACACCTTTGCTGTCACCTGTCAGCATGGCAACACGTTTACCGGACTCGTGAAGATTTGCAACAGCCACCTTTGACTCTTCGCGTATTACATCTGCCATCATAATAGCACCGAGAACTGTGCTCTCTTCGATGATGTAAATAACTGTCTTACCTTCTTTTGACGCAGCATCGGTGGCTTTTTGTAGTTTTTCATCGAGTGAAACTTGTAGTTCTTCGAGCATACGTGGACCGCCGGCATACGCAGTCTTTCTTTCAATTACTGCCGTAACGCCGCGACCGGACATGGCAGAGAACTTCGTAGCAGGGGCTATTGTGACGTTATTGTCTGTAGTATAGCGAACAATAGCTTTTGCGATCGGATGCTCAGACTCATTCTCAAGCGCGCCTGCAATCGAAAGCAGTTTCGTCTTGTTCTCACTAACTACATCTACCACACCTTGCTCACCCTTTGTGAGTGTGCCAGTCTTGTCAAACAGTACTACATCGATATTACGTGCAGACTCTAGCGCCATTCGCTCCCTCACTAACAATCCATTTTTAGCAGCCTTTGTAGTCGAAATGGCCGTCACAAGAGGAATGGCTAAGCCTAGCGCATGCGGACAGGCAATAATTAGTACAGTAACTACACGCTCTAGTATAAAGCCCGCTTCTGCTCCAGCAACCCACCAGCCTATCCAAGTCAGAAGCGCTGCACCTAGTGCTATAAACGTTAAGTAATACGCTGCCTTGTCTGCGAGGATTTGTGTATTTGATTTACTTGTTTGGGCTTCTTCAACGAGCTTCATAATTCCAGCTAGCGCAGTATCACTACCGATCTTCGTCACTTCGATAGTAAGAGCACCGCTATTATTAATCGTGCCGCCAATGACAGCGCTGTTGATTATTTTTTTGACAGGCTTCGATTCGCCAGTAAGCATCGACTCATTGACTTCAGATTCACCCTTAATCACCTTTCCGTCCACTGGAACCTGAGCACCAGGACGAACTAGAATTGTATCCCCAACACTTAGCTCGCTGACTTTAATAGTGTGGCTTTCCCCACTTTCGATTAGTTCGGCTTCATCTGGCAAAAGTTTTGCTAGCTCATTGAGTGCGCCTTGTGCATTTTCAACCGACGCCATCTCGAGCCAATGGCCAAGTAGCATGATTGTAACTAAGGTCGCAAGCTCCCACCAGAAATCCATACCACTGACGAAATTAAATGTCACGAGCGCGCTGTAAACAAACGCTACAGTAATTGCCATCGAGATAAGAGTCATCATGCCCGGTTGTTTTGCGGCCAGCTCTCCGCGTGCACTCTTTAGAAAAACAAGACCTCCGTATAGAAAGATGACCGTACCAAGTGCAGCTGGAATATACTCACTGCCGAAGAACGTTAGTTCAAAGCCAAGCCAGCCTTGAATAGTGTGCGAAAACAGTAATGTTGGAATGGTGAGCAACAGGCTTAGCCAGAACTTTTGCTTAAACATGTTTGGGTTATGCCCAGCATGTTTATCGTGCCCATACTTACGAT
>JALRDG010000106.1 GCA_023257055.1 Candidatus Saccharimonadia bacterium
TCAAAACTGCCATCACCTCGCTGGCCCGGTAATCGCCTGCCGGCGTGCTGTTCGTAGGCGACGGTAATGTTTTGCGCCCACCACTGCGGACTGTCTATCTTTCCGGTCAGTTCAAGTTCGACTATTTTGGCAATTTCTGAATGCGTTTTACTTTCCGCCTGGTGGCGCGCAAGAAAAGTTAGCCACTCGTCCCATGATTGGCCTGTTTTTTTTTCGATTGCGTCTGTATTGAGTGGGCGTGTCATGTCGCTAGTATAGCGTAAAAAATAACCTTATTGTGCTCGAAACCGAGCCCTGCATTTTTTTAGTATGATTCTGGCGAAAAGGTTATACAAAGTCGGGCTGCACCGGTAAATAAGCGAAATAAATTGTGTTGAAGCGCTTGTATGAATAACGGGTTTATTTTTCTTAATCCCCCTTATAATGCGTGCCGCGGCTACGTCAACACTTTGAAAAGACGCACGTCGTTCAAGGGCCCGTTTTTTATTTACTTTATGGTATGTTGCCGTGTCGTATAACGGGGTATCAACAATAGTCGGACACACTAAGCTGACTCGTACATTACATTCCTTGGCTTCATTCCGTAATGCCTGAGTGAGTCCGCCGATAGCATATTTCGTCGATCCATATACTCCCATTGCCGGTATGGGCATCAAGCCCGCTGCCGAGCCGATATTTACGATATGACCGCATGCCTGCGCGCGCATTGCTTCGTAAGCGTAGTAGGTGCCGTTCATTACGGCGAAAGTATTATTTTGAGTAATAAGGTGCCAACTTTCTAGTGGCGTGTCGCGAATTTCGCCGCCCAAGAAAACACCCGCCCCGTTAATTACATAGTCGATTTTTGAATGTTTTTGTAGAATTGTCTCAAACGCATTCGCAGCCTGTTGTTTATCTGCCATGTCGGCGATGATGTAGGTTATGTGAGAACTGTCTGACTGAAATTCTGATAATATTCCAGCCCTACTACTCTCATTGCGATCGATAATAATTACTTCCGCACCACGTTCGAGCAGTTGTCGTGCGAGCTCCTTGCCTATTCCCGACGCACCTCCGGTAATAATAATAACTGCGTCTTTGAATTTTCGGTCCATATACCAACTATAGCAGTGTTGAGCTGCGGGTTGTTAAGAATTACTTTGCAGTGAAAGACCAGTCAGTTTAGTGATGACTTTGTCGTGGCCGTTTTCTTCAACATATTTCCATGCGGCGGCATACGCTGGGTATTTTTGACATGTCTGTATATCCATTTCCAAAAGATCAGGTCGGTGCAATATATCAAGATATAGTTTTTTCATGCCGGCATGTACTGGAATGTGAACGAGTGTTACTTTAGAATGCTCTGCGCCGAAGAGTTCTTTCCAGTCTTTTATAAAGTTATGCTCGTAGTCGTATGTCGTATTGTCTGTAAGTAGCCGATGAAGAATTTCATGCGTCAGTACGTTCACTAGCGCATCTTGACTATGAAAAGCTGGGCCAATAACCATTGGATCGCTGATTGGCGTAAACCACGGTGCTACGTTGACATCGATGATATTTTGGCGAAATTCCAGCCCAAATATGTCGCATATACCATGAAGAACTTGATCGTTATGCGGTTGCCACCATTTTCGGTACTTTTCGGCGATGCCGACGTAATAATCGTAGCTCCGAAGCGGCGTCCCATCTCCCCATTTTTCGTTCATAACAACAGACGCCGAGTTTGCAAGAAGCCAGGCGTATTTTATGCGAACATCAGGGATGGTTGTCGTCATAATATTGTTAATTATAGCAGTTTGTTACTTAGAATAGTCGCCCGCCAACAGGAATATTTCGGTCGGGTGCCACTAGTATGCAATTACCATTTTCATCGGGTAGTCCAAGTACGAGAACTTCGGATCGTACCAGCCCAATTTGCCGTGGTGGAAAGTTTACTACTGCTAAAATTATTTTATTCTCCAGTTCGTCTTTGGAATAATTATGCGGTAATTGCGCGCTTGATTTTTTTAGTCCTAGTTCATCTCCAAAATCAATCGTCAGCTTGTATGCTGGTTTCTTCGCTTCAGGGAAATCTTCTACCGTTATAATTTTCCCTGCTCTAATATCTAATGCAACAAAATCTTCATACGTAGCCATACTGTAATGATAACAATAATAGTTACCAGAAGCATGCAACAACAAAAAATATCTAATGTAATAGTACATACCTTTGGTTGTTGCCCGAGATTGAACGCTCTCGGGCGGCGTTGTGGCTAGAGTCGGTCGATTGTCTGGTGAAGATAGTTCAATGTTTTACGATTGGAGTGATTCTTC
>JALRDG010000133.1 GCA_023257055.1 Candidatus Saccharimonadia bacterium
GGAACGAATGGAGAGATGCTCATTTTGCGCGGCCTTGCGACAGATAGAAACCCGCTTGACCCAGCGCGAGAACTTATTTATAAAGACGAAGCGGGCTGTACTGCCACGCAGAAAGTTGTTGCCAATTACTACTACATCAACATCATTTACTTCGTAAAAAATAATACTTTGTGGCGGCGCACACTCCTACCAACCGGTGCGACATGCGGCACGCCGTGGCAAAAACCAAGCTGTAATCCGGCGGTCGCTAAATCCACCACGTGTATCGTCGATGACGTCAAACTCACCGATAACGTTGCCACGTTCACGATCGACTACCTATACAATGCCAGCGATGCCTCTTCGGTTGCTTCTGCCAAAGACGCCAGCATCAGTATTACTGGTAGTGGTGGACGCAACGAAATCCTGCGCTCTGTCTCGTCCGTACGCGTCACGATCGGCGTACAGCGAACCGCTGGCGGTAAGTCCGTCACCCATTCTGGCCAAATCCTAACGACCCGCCTGAATATCCCGTATGAGGCCGTCGGTACCTAGCAAAAATCACCACACAAAAAGCTTGTGCTTTTAACAGTCAAGCTGTATATTCGATATTGAACAATACATAATTAGGGGGCATTCAGAAATGAATCTTCAAAACAAAACAAATCAAAAAGGTTTCACGATCGTTGAGCTTTTGATTGTTATCGTCGTCATCGGAATCCTTGCGGCTATTTCAATCGTTGCTTACAACGGTATCCAAAACCGCGCAAAAGCATCACAACGTCAGGCTGACGCAAACGGTATCGTAAAAGTAGCAGAAGCCGTAAACGCACGCGCCGACAGTACTGGCTACCCAACATCAGCAGCCGATTTCGCTCTTGGTGACGCTAAACTTCCAGCAAACGTAGCCGTCAACGTTGTTACCGGTGCGTCAACAGCAACTACCCTAAGCTCTACAACCGGCCCAACTGAATCCGGCGGCACAAAAACCTACATCGTACGCTCATGCGGCGCAAATGTCGGTCTAATCGTTTACTACTGGGACCCATCTGTCTCAAGCGGTAACCAAAAGACAGTGGCAGCTGGATCAGCAGTACTTAACGGCAGTAACCAGTGTTAATATAGTCACTAAAAATAAAAAGAACCTCGTAACGAGGTTCTTTTTATTTTTACGTAAATAAGCCGGCAAAATGACTTCTTAGGGGACTAAGAAGTCTTTAACGAACGCCCTCACCTCTTCATGAAGACCGTGTAATAGTGCTTCATCCGTACTATTCACTATTGCCTGTTTCATCCATTCAGCAATCTGTGCCATATGCTCCTCTTTCAATCCGCGCGTCGTGAGCGCAGGCGTACCAAGTCGAATACCACTCGGACGGAATGGCGGCAGCGGGTCGTCGGGTATAGAGTTGGCGTTCAAGGTAAGTCCTATTTTATCAAGTGCAACTTCTGCTTCTTTACCATCGATACCGAAACTTTTATGTATATCAGCCAAGATCAGGTGATTACTCGTTCCGCCTGTTACTAAGTGAAAACCTTGCTTTTGCATTTCGTCCGCAAGTGCGGCCGCATTCTTTACGACCTGCGCAGCATACTGCTTGAATTCTGGCTGTAATGCCTCGCCAAAGGCAACGGCTTTCGCCGCAATGACATGCATATGCGGCCCTCCCTGCATGCCAGGGAAAATTGAGCGGTCGATAAGCGTTGGGATATTCTCGATGGTCTTCTCTGGCGCTTTCAATGGATTACCAA
>JALRDG010000002.1 GCA_023257055.1 Candidatus Saccharimonadia bacterium
GGCCAGCCAGTTGACGACATGATCCGTGAACGAGCCGGCATCCAAAAGGGTAGTGGCAAGCCACATTCAGAAAAAGTAGGCAAGATTACTCGCGCTCAACTCGAGGAAATCGCTGAAATAAAAAAAGATCAGCTCAACGCTATCGACATGGATGGCCGCGTAAAAGTTATCGCCGGATCAGCACGCTCAATGGGTGTTGAAGTCGTCGAATAAAGATTACACCTTTGAAAATACCGTCAAACTTCTGGCGGTATTTTTTATTTGTCGACATTGCACCATGTGATATAGTTGACGTATACTCCCATAACCGGGATGCACCTTCAAGCCAGAAAGGCATGACAATGCTTCGTCACAAGACCGCCACACGGAATCTCCAGCAGATCATCAGCGACTTCGACACCGCCGAAATTGAAATGGCAAATCTGTGCGACGTGCTCGACAAGCCTACCGACAAGAAGTCCGCTGCTGCTGCAGTGCGACACGAATCCGATGCGCTCATGATGCTTGAAGCCGCACAGGCTCGCATGCACGACATGCGTCGTGCGCTTCTGCGACACCCCCATCTACTTGATTCTGCTGAGGATACTACCGTCCTCGAGCTGTATCGCCTGGTGGCCGGGAAGTGTCGCTCGCTGCACGCCTGGGCCGAACAGTTGCTTCGTAGTGGACACGACGAATTCTTCGAAATCTTCTCGGTCGCATGTGGCACGAAAATGCTGATCCTCCCTACCAAGGAGCCGGATCCGACCACGCAACCTCTGACGATTGTCGCCGCCTGATGGCAAACCTAACGTCCCGAGATATCTTTGTTTCCACAGAGATATCTCGGGACGTTTTCCTTTTTTAACAGGGGTCAATAATCTATTGCAATCAATTATTGAAAGGAGTATGATTATCTTCACGAGCCTTTGACTACAAGGAAAGACCGCACGTTACAATTTACGAAGGAAGTGACAAAATGGCCGAGTTATTCGACTTGCTGATGATGTCCATCAACACACATCCGGCACTCGTGGAAAACGCCACTCAGCTACTGACAGTGATCGGACTGATCCTACTGTTCTTCGGCATTATTGGCTCATCGCGGTATCACGAATACTGCGAGCGCGAGTATGCCCGTGAAAAAGTGCGCCATGACAGGGGAATTGGAGACCGATGATACACGAACGATACGCCCGTATGGGGTGTCGCGCCGAGAATGTCGGCGAGCAAGATATTGTCGATTCACTGCTCGCAATACTGCAGCGGATCGACGAAGCGGCAGAAATTTCGCATCAACTTGCATCCTGCCTTACTGGCAGGGTTAATGTCAGCGAATGTGATGCCCTGCGGCAGCAGCTCGACGATTGCACCGCAGCACTCAGCGACATGATCGCACATCGCCAGTATAAGGTCGACCTGCTCCATCAAAGAGCCTGCAATGCGCACATTGCTAAGGCATCTGCACGGCAGCAAGAGCTTGACCTGTTCAAGGCATTCAACAAGCAAATCGATGAAACCGAAGACCAGCTCGAATCCCACCTTGGGGTAGCGAGTGAAGTCATCAAGAACATCGTCCTACTTGTCATGCGGCAGCAGCACGCCCTTCGTAGTATTTGTCGACGTGAAAGCCAAATGCATACACTTGGCCGAATCGCCTGAAACAGCCCCCGGACACATCTGCCATTTGCGCAGCGCGTACCGGGGGCCTTTTCGTATCAACCAAAAAAATGAAAAAGCCCGGAAGCAAACAAACGCGTTGTTTACTTCCAGGCGGAGATGTTCTCGTCATTCTGCTTGTGCAGTCAACGGTTCGCAATGATGTAGCAGGGGAATCGTAGCGGCCGGCGCATCACCAACCATCAAGGCAACTGTATCACGATCAACACCGCAGATACTGTGTGCGATTTCCGAGATAGCACGAGTTTCTACAGATTCCCGGCCACGACCACAGTGAATGCGAGGAAAGTACAGGCCACTAATAAACACTGGTGCAGTATCAAGCTCCTTTAGTAGAATAAATAGCTTCGCAAAGACTACAAGCCCCGCCGTCTTATCAACGTACAGAGCGCTCCATGCGTCGCTACTGCCATACACTCGAACGATCTTCAGTGCATCTTCAGGTGCAATGTCTTCGTATGCCATGACGGATGAAATGTGATAGGTACTGATTATGACATCTTGTATTTTCGGCATTGACACTCCTAAGCTAGCCGATGAGAACATATATTATTTTACCATTAATTTAGCTTTATTCAACCATTATCTTTACCATCAATTATAGGAATTTCTAGAATTGCAGTCGCAACGAATAGCGCGCTATACTAAGGGTAGGTTATGGGAGTACTGGAACAGCGATCACATTCGTGATAGTTACACCTTTTTACTGCCAAGCCATCAAAACCCACGCACACACACTAGCTCACGTACTGATTAGAAAGAGCGAAGCGTCCCTGCAAACCATATTCAAAGTTACTTCAGACGTAACGTAACATGATCTTACGCGGTATCATGTGCGGTCTCGTAGCTCATACTCAAAATCCGCCGCTGACCATTATTTTCTCAGGTCAGTTTTTGTTTTACCTAAAAATACATGTAAAACCACCACTTAAGGAGTATGAATATGTCAAAATCTATTACCATTAATCGTCCGGTAGCAATCACTTCGATGGGCTTTGGTCGCGATATGCGAGCCATCCCGCGCCGAATGGAGTTTGACGGACAAACCTATGATTTCGCTGATAGCGGTTTGCGAACCGTCGTGCGAAAAGGGGAGCGAATCCTTCAGTTCCTGATGATGAGCGACGGCAACCGCGATTTTCAGCTGAAAAGCGATAATCATGGCGGAAGCTGGACACTCGTCAGCATGAGCATGTAAAGCTCGTCGGTAATAGTAAATGTCACCCTGAAATATGGGTGGCATTTTTTAATAAATCATGCTAAAATAACTACTGTATAAATCAATGTTTGGGAGGCCTAATACGCCGCTTGCACCACAGAAAGGATTCACCTATATGGCGAAATCAAAAGCAGATTTGCTTGCAGAAGCAAAAGGACTCGGCTTGGAAGTAACAGAAAAGAATACTGTTGCTGAAATTACCGCTGCAATCGCAGCAATGGAAGCCGCTCCAGCACCAGAAGCAGTCGAAGAGGTAGTTATTGTTACAGAAGATGTAACCGCTACCGACAAACCATCAGCTAAGGCCGGTAAGCGAAGCGAAAAAGCACAGCGCGAAGCTGCAGAGCTTGCTGAAAAAGAAGCTCGCAAAGAAGCTGGTGATACCTCAAGCCAAGATGGCGAAGAAGCAACCAAAAAAGGTCCGAAGCCAGTTACTCGCACACGCCTAGAGCGCCGCGGTAAGAGCTACCGCAAAGTTGCAGAGCAAGTCGAAGCTGGTAAAGTGTACAGCCTCGAAGAAGCACTTGAACTCGCAACTAAAACCAACCCAGCTAAATTTGATGCAAGCGTCGAAGTACACGTACGACTCGGTGTCGACCCACGTCAAGCCGACCAAAACATTCGAGCAACCGTCAGCCTACCTAACGGTACTGGTAAAGACGTGCGCGTCGCCGTATTTGCCCCAGAAGCAGACCACAAGGCAGCCAAAGCAGCTGGCGCTGATATCGTTGGCGACGAAGACTTCCTGAAGCAGCTCGACAAGCAAGAACTAAACTTTGACATTCTTGTCGCAACACCACAGTACATGCCAAAACTTGGTAAGTACGCCCGCGTTCTTGGTCCACGTGGCCTGATGCCAAACCCGAAGAGCGGTACGGTTGCAGTTGACGTAGCAAAGGCCGTTACCGAAGCAAAGGCCGGTAAGGTTGAGTACCGCGTCGACAAGCAAGCAATTGTCCACTTGTCTATCGGTAAGGTTTCATTTGGCGCAGAAAAACTCGCAGAAAATGCCAAGGCATTCTTTGACAGCCTACAAAGCCAAAAGCCATCAAGTCTTAAGGCTAGCTACGTGCACACGACAGCTATCAGCACCACACAGGGTCCTGGTATTAAAGTCGAGAACGTCGTTCGTTAATACACGAAATATACTAAAAATACCGCTTCGTCCGAGGCGGTATTTTTAGTATGTAATAAGTTGCTAGGCAGCTCTATGAAAAACTTCAACAACCTGCTCGGCAGCTTTTCTACCTAGCAGAATAATCTTTCCTGACAGTGTGTGCGGCTCTTTTTCATGATGACGCGCTAGCTCCTTAGCAGGGTCATGGTGGGTCTCCGACGAAGCAACATACTGACGTCTACGCTCACGCGTGACAGCTTGCGTATCACTACCTACGACAGACATCGGTACTTTCATCGTACGAGGGCGTCGTCGCACAGAATCAAGATCGAGTGGGTCAATAACTGTTTCAGGCAGGCTACCGGTTGTTGGAATAATGCGGGCAATCTCATCATCGACAAAACGCGGCGCAACAGATACTTCGCCGTCATCCCACAGCGCATCCTCGACACTGTCTCGAAGTTCTGGCGTACAATCAACATATCGATCAACCGATAGGATAATTTCAGGAATATTCATTTCGCCAACATATGTCGAATCGAGCGTTCGATAGCCATCGTGAGTTTTCGTGTAGTCATTGATTTTGCGCAAGCGGAGGTGTCGAGGATAATCGTCGAAATAGGGATCTTCGGCATACAGCGCATCACCAATCTCTTTAACTGTCAGTGGAACACAGCGTTCAACGAACAACCCTGGCGCATCCGCATCGCTCGAAGTTTCTTGAAGATGCATACGATAGACCTCGTCCGTATTGGGTTTTGATAGCGCAGTCTCACCGATCCGAACGATTTCTTGATAGAGATGAACGTCTGCCTGCTTACGTGCTCGGCTCGTCGCCATAAGAAAATCCGGATCAATATCCCTTCGGTCCATGACTTCGAGCTTTCGATTTATTTGACGTCGTGCGACGGCCAGTTTTGCCGCAAAGCCTTTGAATGTGTCCATTTCGTGAGTATGGAAACCAACAGCTGCATTTACTTTTGATACAAGAGCGTCGATCGTAGTAATAGTACTTTCATCAAGTATCTCAGTACGATCCTGCAACTCTTTCGTCTGATCCTGAAGAGCGATATGATGATCTAGTTGTTCCGCACCCTGAGTCATTCGTCTGTCAATTCTTTCGTAGTTAAGTAGATAGTTTTATTATACATAAGTCAAGCGCTTATATTACATAAAATGGCACTTTATTTAGTAAAAATTACCACATACCGCTTTCGCTTGGTTTGATAAGCTAGTAGAGAAGAGGGGAAGTATGAAACAATATCTTGATTTGCTGAAAGATGTTCGCGACAATGGCGAACACAAAACCGACCGAACAGGAACTGGCACAATTAGCGCGTTCGGCCGCCAAGCACGCTACAATCTATCCGAAGGTTTTCCGGCTGTAACCACGAAAAAATTATACATGCGAAGCGTCGTGCACGAACTGCTTTGGTTCCTTAAGGGCACCGGCAACATTGAATATCTGGCACAGAACGACGTACATATCTGGGACGAGTGGCCATATAAACATTTCTTGCAACAGGCAGGCGAAACCATGCCAGAGCCAAACAGCGAACAATGGCGTGAAGGCATGAGCCAATTTATTGGACGCGTCGCCACAGACCACACCTTCGCCGAGGAGTGGGGTGATCTAGGACCAGTCTACGGCGTACAGTGGCGGCATTGGCCGGACGGAAAGGGCGGCGAGGTGGACCAGATTGCCCAGGCAATTCACACCATCAAAACAAATCCTGATTCGCGTCGCAACATCGTTAGCGCCTGGAATGTCGGCGAAATCGACGAAATCGTCAAAGCCGGCGGTTTGCCTCCTTGCCACACAATGTTTCAGTTTAATGTTAGTGGCAAAAATCAGGAAAAGCTCGACTTACAACTGTATCAGCGCAGCGCCGATCTATTCCTTGGAGTGCCATTCAATATTGCGTCATACGCGCTTTTACTCTCAATGATAGCGCAGGTGACTGACAAGCAGCCTGGTGAATTTATCCATACGATTGGCGACGCGCACATCTACAAGAATCACCTCGAACAAGTCGACGAACAACTATCGCGAAAACCGCTTGCACTTCCGAAACTCTGGCTTAATCCCGACATCAAGCATATCGATGATTTTACCTTTGATGACATTCGACTCGAAAATTACGAATCACACGACGCCATAAAAGCACCGATTGCCGTATAGGCACTTATCGGGCACGCTGATAGGTAACAAAATCGTAATCGTATTTGTTCGCACCATCTGCACGATGCGACTCACGCGTTACCTCGTGCCATTCGCGCGAGTCGAGACGAGGAAAAAAAGTATCAGCTTGCGGAAATACCGCCTTAATTTCGGTTGCGTAGATACGATCGACGTCTGGTAGTGCTTGTTCATAGATTGAACCGCCGCCGATGATAGAAATATCAGCATCACCAGCCTCCTTATAGGCTTCCTGTAGATTGCGAGCAAACGTCACGCCCTCCATCAATCGGAAATGATGGCTAATAACGATGTTTTTGCGGCCACCCAGTATGCCATTAATCGATTCGAAGGTTTTTCGGCCCATAATGACCGCGCCGCCGTGCGTTAAGTCGCGAAAATGCCGCAAATCAGCAGGGATATCTCGCTTCCAGAGTAGGTCATTACTGGCACCAATACCATTGTTTTTATCATAGGCTACGACAATACTTTTCATACTTCGATAGTATCACACATCTGTTATACTAGTGGTTAGCTTATGAAATTCGCAGATATCATTTCTTCCACAAACGTTTCGTCGCGGTCTATTCGCAACCAAATTACCTATTTGCGCTATCTCGATTCACACCGAGATGACCCGTGTGAAATGTGCAGGCTTGGCGGCACCCACATAGATAAAAAAGATCCGAATCAAGTAGTGCACCGCGGCAAGGCGTTTTTTATTACTAAAAATTTATTCCCATATGCCGTCTGGGATGGATCGCCAGTCGTTGATCACTTGCTTATTGTTCCAACGCGACACACTGATGCAATTGGATCATTCTCACCTGAAGAGCTGCAGGAATGGGCCGAGCTTATTAAAAAATACGAAGACATGAACTACTCCGTCTATGCACGATCCGCAAACAATAGCGCAAAGTCTGTCGTTCATCAACATTCTCACCTCATTGCCGTCGGTCCACGCCCAAAACACTTCCGCCACCCCAAGCATGCTTTGAAGGTATTTTTCGCGAAGCAATAAGCCTACATACGAGAGCGTATGCTACAATATCCATAGAAAACGAGCAGGGGGAGTCATGTCTGTATATAGTAATACCCAAATTAAGAGCGCAGTAGAGGACGGCAGTATTGTCTGTGTACCTTTTACCGAAGACAACGTATCGGAAGCAAGTCTTGATTTTACATTAGGACACTACTTCTACAAACAAGAATTCGAAGAAGACGCACGGGTATACAACCCGTTTGATGAGTCAGACGTTGCTCGCTACTTCAAAGGTCCACTCGAAGCGATGCCGCATAAAGAATGGTGCGAAAAGCACGGCTACCAGCTTTTCAATAACATCCCAGAAGATCACCCAATTATCGTACTTCGCCCAGGCGAGCGAATCTTGGCGCATACGCACGAGTTTGTAGGCATCCGTACGCACGGCGGCGCCTGCGAAGTAAAATCACGTTCAAGCTGGGGAAGAAACGGTGTCGCCGTTTGTTTTGATGCCGGCTGGGTCGACCCCGGATACATTAATCGCATTACTCTTGAAATCTATAATCTCAATAAACATGAAGCAGTCGTACTGCCAGTGGGCGAGCGCATCGGCCAGCTTATCTTTCACACCACCGGCCCAGTCGAAGGTGGCTACGCAGAAGGTCGCGGTGGTATCAGCGGTAAATACCAGCACACCGACGATCTCGATGAGCTTATTGCTAGCTGGAGGCCAGATATGATGCTCCCTCGCGCCTACAAAGACAAACGGCGTACGCCACTGTCTGTTCCTGGCCTCGGCGAAGGGATATTGTGAGTCACGGCAAATACATTGTCATTGAAGGACACGACGGCACGGGAAAGTCAACGCAGGTCGAACTACTGCGCAAGTACCTATTAGGCCAAGGTGTAGACTCCATAGCGTTTCACGAACCCGACGGCACACCTATCGCAACCGAGTTGCGCGCAATCATTGTAAACGGTGCGCTCAAGCGCTCTGCCGAAACGAATGTACTTCTCTTTACTGCAGCACGTCATGAAATTTGGCACAACCGTGCACTACCCGCACTTAATAAAGGAACGTGGGTGATTGCATCGCGCAATTACTATTCGACACTCGCATACCAAGGCTATGGCGAAGGAGTCTCTCTCGATCTTATTAACTCCGTAACACATACGTTTACCGATGAGCGATACATGAAGCCAGATCTCGCAGTAATCTTATCACTTGATGACTCGAAAGAACGAGAAAAACGTATTGGCAAGCGAGGGGAGCTTGCAGCGCCGGACACGTTTGAATCACGTGACGAACTATTCCAACATGACGTTCAGGCCGGATATTTGGCAATCGCAAAAACAAATAACCTTCCAATCATTTCGGCACAGAGTAGTCCTGAAATAATTTCTGAAGAAATTATTTCTCTGCTACCGAAAGCTTAGCTCCTAGCTTTTAATGCGATAATACTTCGTGACGTCGATTGGCTGTATATTAAATTCATCGCCAGTGTCCGTACGGTGAATGATATTCGGCCAAATTCCGTCGAGATATAAGTTGGGCGGCAGCGCGATGAAGCTATTACGGCTAACTACTTCAATTGCAACTCCATGCACCGTAAGTTCGGCCTGAACCCACTTCAGAACGATAATCGAATCGTTGTACGTCGGTTGGTACTCACTACTAATTTCGTCACGCAGTTCGGGTCGTATGTCTCGCAGGCTAATTTTCTCCGCATCCTGAATCGTGTATAGCTTATCGAGTGAGAATTCACGCACATTCTTATTAGCAGCATATAAGCCATGGATGACAAACTGCTCCTCGGCCGCCGCCAACGCCTCTGCATCCAAAAAACGTGTCGCTTTCTTGCATTCGATTGCCTTGACCTGCGGCACGCGTGCCAGTAGCAATGCCGGCTCATGTATCTGTGCGACGCCCGCCCTTGTACGAAAAATAGTCTCGGCATCATGCGGTGTTATATCATATGGCAAGTGCTGCATGAGCCTGCCAAATGCCTCACTGTTGCGCTCGGAACGGTGTGCATGCTGAAAATCAACCTCGCTCAGCGCGACCGCCTCGAATACTGTCGGTAGGCCAACCTGCTTAGCTTTTTCAATAATGTTAGAATGCATATACATACTTGCACCCTCGTAATAAGGGAAGTCTTGTGCGCGCAGCGAATATGGATCAAGCGGCGTCGGCGAAATATCATTATAGACGAACGGCTGACAGGGGAGGGCTATTTCCTTATGTAGTGCATATTCTCTAAGTGGCAACTTACTTGCCTGAAACTCCGTAGCATCAAAAAACGTCGGCAAGACGGGGCGCTCAATGGCTCGTATTCTCTCTGTATCGCTATGCGATTCGTGATTATGTTGCGGCATACGTAATAATAAATATTATACCATAAAATATGCCATAAAGTAAAATCGGGTGGAGCTGACATTGTGCCAGCTCCACCCTAAATGAAAATCGCAACCAGCTACCGATTACGTCGCGGCAACGACAGGCAAGCAAACTCGCCGTTATCCTGGTATGCCCAGTAATTCTCGTTGTCACAGTAGACGATTACGCGGCCGTTCAGCGTGTGTGCTTCCAGCGGACCGAAATCTTGGTCTAGCCGACGCTCGTTGCTTTCCGTTTCCTTCATGACACTTCCTTGTGTTCGTAGGTAAAGAAAATGTGCTGATGCGACATTCCCACCCCTCTAGGCAACAATACTGCCGAAGGATTTTTTTATAGTACCATAGGACACTGCCACGTGAAAGATACTAAGAGGGGGTGTGTTGACTTTTCTACCTTACTTCTGCTATAGTTCCGTATGGACATTACCAAAGACAGTAGCCGCGAAGGAAATCCGACGCTTAATCCGCTACCGAGGGAACAACAAACATTTTCCTGTAACGTCTTTGGTAGTGCGAGAATCAAAGACGTTTTTTATTTGTCTTTATTCTCTCATTACCGCACGCTTAACAATTCGGCGACACGAAAAACCCAATCAAAGAAAGGATTTTTATGGCAATT
>JALRDG010000084.1 GCA_023257055.1 Candidatus Saccharimonadia bacterium
TATACGTATATACTGTCAATGACCGATGGAAGGCGGACCATCTGCAGGCACTGCATGTCGATGGCATATTCACCAATTACCCTGATATCATTGGCCCCACTGCCCCGCGACTGCGCAAGCTAGCGCATTTTACTTCGTAGCTTTTCGACAGCTCTCTCTGCCATTAGTCGATAGAGCGTCACCTTCCCGCCTACGACGCTGATGTAATTTTCAATACCGACATCGGCATGATCGATAACTTCGAACGATCGACTTATGCCACGAGAAGAGCTCTTAGCTGACTCATTCGGTGCACTGCTCAGTGGTCGTACGCCAGCGTATACGTTCTTCACTTCTGCATGCTGTAACTGCGGGATAAGTGCTGCACCTTCGGCCATAAGAAGGTCCACTTCTTCCTGCGTCACGGTCGTATCGTCAGGACTGGCGACAACCCGCGCCGTTGTCCCCATGACACTGCGAGAGTTATTCGTCACCAGCAAGTCGCCATCAGCTTCTGGTCGACAGCGATTAAGTACACGATTCGAAAAACGTCGCGTGAAAGCAATCATCGTACCCTTGTCGTACACCATGTCAATTGAGGCTCCGGCTAGTTTGGCGATAGCAGGTGCCCAAACGCCAGCGGCATTGATGATGAAATCGCACTCTACCGATTGCGACTCGTTCGTTTGGGTATTCTTTATTACGACTTCAGTTATCCGCTCGCCTTTACGATGGAGCTTTGTTACTTCATGGTGTTCAAGGATAGTTGCGGATGATGATTCGGCTGCCACACGATTCAGGCGGATAATCTCCTCGCCACGAATATATCCATCCGGCACAAGAAAAGCCCGTCGAATTCGGTGCGTCAGATGCGGCTCCATCTCAAGTGCCTGTTCGCGACTAATTTCTTCGACCGGAATACCAGCCTTCTGGCAAGCTTGAATAATAGTATCGGCATGCGCCGCCTCTGGTTCGGTGAGCGCCACGAACATGCCGCCAGTATCAATAATGGCCGATGGCGCGATACGGCGGAGTATCTGATTTTCGCGATAACAATCGGCCGCCACTGCCGGATCATTTACCACGTAACGGGCGCCGCTATGCAACATGCCATGAAAATGGCCGCTCGTTCCACTACCAAGACTGCCGCGCTCAATAAGTGTGGCCCGGTACCCATTTTCCGCCAGTTCTCGAACAATACCCGTTCCCGTCGCACCCCCACCAATAACAACCACTCGTGGCTGTGGCTGCTGGGAGACTATTGTACTCATGCTTCTACTATAGCACTCTTTAGTGATTCGCTCTTTATGCAGAACAATGCGCCGCAACATCTGGCACTTGGCGTTTTCTCTTCCATTCTGATTTTACATAGGCTCATACATATGGTATATCTTAGGCAGTCTTCGGACCGCTCTTTACCCTCTACGAAAGGAATGTATGATGTCAAGCTGTACTGTGGTATATGCACTTGAAGCAATGCCTGATTCAGATACAACGTCAATCTTCCTCGCCGGACCATCACCTCGCACGACGGACGTACCATCATGGCGACCCGAAGCAATTCGCCTACTTCAAGAGGCTGGATTCATGGGAACCATTTTTGTGCCCGAGCATCGAAGTGGCGAATGGCACGGCGACAAACTCGCCCAAATGCGATGGGAAGACGACTGCATGCACGCAGCGGACTGCATCCTATTCTGGGTTCCACGTAACATGGAGAACATGCCTGCCCTAACAACCAATGTTGAATTTGGTCGATGGGAAGGTAGCGGGAAAATTGTCCTTGGCTCACCAGAGACAGCCGTTAAGAACGACTACCTGCTTTACCATGCCTATATGAATGGCGTGCCCGTCGGCGAAGACTTGCCGCGAACGGTCGAACTTTCGTTGCTGGTCGCGAACAATATTGAGCCGTTTAAAAATAACGGTCTGCGTGAAGTTCCCTTGCCGATTCTTCAAACTGCCTCATTTCAACGGTGGTTAGAAAATCAGGAAAAAGCTGGTAACAAGATTCATCACGTGCGACCAGTGTGGACATTCCGCGTCGGCCCGGGCCGACAGTTCATTCTGTTCTGGGCGCTTCACGTTAATATGTTCGTCGCAGCCGAAAATCGCTACAAAACAAATGAAGTGGTAATCGCTCGGCCGGATGTTTCGACGGTTGTGTTATACCAGCGATCCGAAAAAATCGATGACAGCGTAGTGGTGCTCGTACGCGAGTACCGGTCAACGGTATCGAATTCAGCAGGTTTCGTCTACGAAGCGCCTGGTGGGTCAAGCCTGCAACCAACTGGTGACGCAATGCATCAAGCAGTTACCGAAGTATACGAAGAAATTAGTCTAACGATCGATAGTTCTCGTATTGTGCGGCATGGATCACGCCAGCTCGTTGCGCCAATGTCGACCCATCATGCACATCTTTTCTCCGCCGCATTAACCGACGAAGAAGTTGCTCATTTGCGCGCCCAAGCCAGTAAAAGCTTTGGTATTACAGAGGATGGTGAGCGAACATATGTCGAAGTTATGACACTTGGGGAAATTCGAAAGGCTGACGTCGTTGATTGGTCGATGCTCGGCATGATCCTTCAGGTGCTCGTGCCATAAGTACACCGCCCGCTCATTGCCTTGCCTATCCGGTAGGTTAATGAGCGGGCAATTTCATTTTCTCTTTACCAGAACAGTGTATGATGATTTAATAATGGAGTCATTGTTTCTCTGCTCTAGGAGTGCAAGATGGAAAATCGTACGATTACGATCATCGAAGACGCCATGATGCTTGATAGCGAAGGCAAATTACAAAAGTGCAAGATTATGCATGTGCATGCCTTTCTGGCGCGCTGCGAATGGGAGCTGGGCGAATCAGGCTCAGTAGCAATCGCCGCCCTACCTGGACTCAGCGTAAAATTATGGTTTCCTGACGAACCCAAGGAAACCAAGCGTGTTGGCATTACGGTCGCCCTGACAGAAACGCAGTTCGAGCGAATTGCGACATCAGGCGCCGAAGCCGTGCCAGAAACAGAGGTGTGGTCGCACAAATGGTTCATGCCAGAAGGATACATTGCCGCCTACAGGCTAACGACAGAGCCTGAATGGAGAATGGTGTAGCACCTTCCTTGCAAAAATATACCCCGCATATTCAGTGAATATGCGGGGCTTTTCTTCGTAGTCGCTTATTGCATTTTAATTGTTTCGACGCGGACGTAAAATCCATGATCCGCAAGCATCTGCGCGTGAGCTTCAGTCAGTTCGTAATCGGCCTGTAGCTGCATCGTATCCGCCGGAACTTTCACGACTTTTCCAGTGAGCTGAAGTACCTGTCCGGACTGCACTTGAACTGTATTTTCCGCTTCCCCTTCGTCGAGCTCAGGGCTCAGCAGTGCGAAGCGAGAGGTCGATGCATCTCCTATAGTAAACGCTCGGTCGTTCAGAACTTCAACGACCGTGCCGTCAGTAAGCGTTACTTCTTGCCCGTCTTTCACGGAATCTGCCTTCACCGCAAGAAGTGCGCTCGTACTTGCAATCGCCTCAGAGCCTGAACGCGTAGAATCACGTTGAGAATCGGCGGTCGATTCTTGCTCGGAGGTTGTTGCCGTCGAATCTTTTTGCTGCTCATCTCGCTGAGACAAGGCGTACCAGCCTAAAAGCCCCAGCAAAAGCAGTAACAGCAAAAGTGGAATCAGCCATTTTGCTGGGCTTTTTTTGCGTTCAGTTTCCGCGACAACGCGATGCTTTGGTGTGTGTTCGTCCATATTCCCTCCGGATTAATTCGTCTATACAAATCGTATCGTATCCTTGCAGGCACGACTGTGAACTATTTTACTAAAGCCAGCAATATCCCAATCCTTGACAGAACTAGTAATCCCAGTATAATTACTTCTGTCCGCTCACCTCTGGCGAGAAATCGCTCCGTTGAAAGGAAGTACCGTGAGACGTACGTGTATCGTTCCCGGGACTAGCCGTGATATGGCTATCGCGTCGCTCATTCAGCTTGCAGGCCAGTACAATGAGCCGTGTTCGGCAAAATTCGGCTCCGTACGAATTATCGTCCATCCGGGCGACACGTCGGAAGCCGTCATGGCAAGAACGCCGGAGCTCAGCACAGAAGGATCCGTGCATATACCCGCTCAGCCTCTGGTAGCAGAGCTGCTGTAGCGAGTATTTCAGCACCCTGCCTTCCTGTGCGTCTTACAAAGACCCCGCACAAGAAGGCAGGGTCTTTTTTGTTGTCAGACTATTGATGGTAATCGTCGGCAATACGCTGCCAGTTGACCACATCCCACCATGCTTTAATGTAATCAGCGCGAACATTCTTATAATCAAGGTAGTATGCGTGTTCCCATACATCAAGACCAAGAAGTGGCTTTGCCTGGCCGTCCATAATTGGATTGTCTTGATTTGGCGTGGTGATAATCTCAAGATCCGGCATGAGCCATACCCAGCCGCTACCAAACAAACCAGTTGCTTTTTCATTGAAGGAGTCGACAAACTGCTGGAAGCTACCGTAGTGATCATCTAATTTTTCCGCAAGCACGCCTGTTGGTTCGCCGCCGCCATCAGGACTCATCCACTGCCAGAAAAGGCTATGGTTCAAATGGCCACCACCATTATTGCGGATTGCAGTCTGCACTGACTCAGGTACGGCGTCAAGATGCGTTAAAATGCTTTCGAGGTCACGCTCAGCGACTCCCGGTGCGAGATCGAGCGCAGCATTTAACTTATCGACATACGCCTGGTGATGCTTCGTATGATGCAGCTCCATAATATCGCGGCTAATAGCGCGAGATAATGCGTCGTACTCATATGGTAAGTTTGGCAGTGAATACATATCTTACTCCCCTCTGCTGTTTGGCACTGGCGTAGTAGCCGTACTAGCTGGATTAATCTTAATGTGGTAATCGACTTTATTTGCTTCGCGCAGTTTCTTTAAATCATTCTCAAACTTTGTCAGCGGAATTTTTAGATACGCGTAATGAATTTGCTCTTCGTTACTTTCAATATGATGAACGAAATAGTAGCCGTCGCCCGCAGAGGTGCGCACCACTTCAGAAGTCTTCCCCTTCTCGAGCTTTATCGCAGCGTCGGTCAGGCCACCATCTTCATTTTCTTTTGAGATAAATCCTTGGTCAGCGTACATCACCGATTGTCCCATATCCTTGGAAATTTGCTCCAAGCTCTTTCCGCTTGCAATTGCCTCTGTTACTTGGCGCTTCAAGTTCGCCGCGTTTTCATCAACAGCAAAGGCGACATCCTGTCGCAATAATGTCTGACGAATAATGTGTCGCGCTTCTTCAGGAGTCCAGTTAAAAACATCCTGCGTAACAGATTCGTATGCATCCTGCGACAATCCGGCTTGCGACAACTTTTCGAATTCATCAACACGCTTTTGATCGATGGAAATCGAACGCTCCTCGGCAATTTTTTGTGCATAGGCATCGGCAACGGCACTATTCATAGCAAGTGATTTGATTGATTCTGCCTGATTTCGGCCTTCACGTTTCGAGAGATCGATTTGCTTCATGCCTTCAAGATAATGTAACGACGAACGATAGCGCATAAGATAGTCGCTATATCGAACAGACTCGCCTTCGACGCTTGCAACCGGCAAAGGTACGATTCGCGTCAAACGATAAAATAAATTGCTACTGTTCTGTGCAATGTAGAGCTGATGCCAGACAACCAGAGCTGCAAGGAGCAATGCGGCCATACTAATAAGAATCGTGTTAATGACGAGACGGTGACGGGAATACTGGATCGGGTACTTAAACCGACGCCCACCCGCCAAAATACGCTCACGGTGCTCAGCAACCGTCTCGTTTGTAATGCGAGGCGGTAATGCGACTTCCTTTTTCTTACGCTTCAACTGCAGTTTCTTCATGCGGCTCCTTACCTTCAGTCGCTTCCAATACGGCGTCCTGAAGTTTATTGTATATCTTACTCGGATGTTCCACGTTTTTAATGACTAAATCACCGACATATGTCTGGATGACGACAGTGCCGAAATTGAAAACTTCGCCACTAAATCCAGGTACATTATAGCTGATATTCTGAATCTTCGATAGGCGCAGGTCAATGACATCGGTGCCAAAAAACCCTTTCTGTGTCACCTGTCGAATACGTTGATCGGTTACTAGGAAATACGTGTAAAACCACATCAGGAAATGATACAAAAAGAGAATCGACCCTATAAGCAGGCCAGCCACGGGCAGTAAAAAGAGCCATAAATTCGTCTGCCAAATCAACGGCGGAATTGAACTGACCGCAAATGGAATCAGCAGCATGTAAAAGCCCTTACGCATGGCAATGATATGTCGCCGAAAGACAAAGAGCATTTCTTCGCCCTCGCGCTGCCCTTCGAATTGTTTTTGTGACGCTGGATTTTTGTGTTTTTTCATCGGTATCTATAGTATAGCGCAGAATAGCTTTTGGCAAAAGATATGCGCATACACTGCCGCCTTCCTGACTAACCTTTATATAAAATATAATGCCTGGCAATAACGCCAGACATTGTATTGGTACCCCGGGCAGGAGTCGAACCTGCAACCCTTTCCTTAGGACGGAACAGCTCTATCCAATTGAGCTACCGAGGCATACCTGTATTGTAGCACGAAAAATGACGCCATCTCTGGCGCCACCTCTCGTAAACTATAGCTGACTAGCGCGTAAACTTTTCATTCAACGCCGAATAGTCGTACAGTTCTGCTTCTGAGAACCAGTGCGGGATTTCCTGCTCGGCGTCCGACAAATCACCTGAGGCGTGAATCAAGTTTGGGATACCCTTCTTGGTGTCATCGGCATAACGGTAACTCATGTGTGAGTAGTCGCCACGAATCGTACCAGGAGCGGAAGATTTTGGTTCGGTCGAACCAACAAGCTTACGAACCAACTCGACCGCTTCGACTCCTTCAAGCACCATGGCAATAACCGGCCCCTCATTCATAAGGTCGAGCACGCTATTGAATGTCTCTTCGCCGCGACGAGTAATTACGTGTCCAATTTCTTCATAGTGCTTGTAGTAGTGTTCACGATCGGGTGCAATCATCTTGGTGCCGATGATTTTCAATCCGACACGCTCGAAGCGAGTCAGAATTTCACCGACAAGACCGCGTTGAACGGCATCAGGCTTAAAAACGATTAGTGTTCGTTGGACATTAGTTGCAGACATGAAGACTCCTTTATTGCTGGGTAATTTCCCTTATTGTACCAAAAGAACGATAGCAAGAATACTAGCCAAACCGACGCGATACCAACCAAAGGCGGCGAGCCCGTGTTTAGAGAGATAACGCATTAAGAATCCGACCGCCAGCAGGCCGGAGATAAATGCCACCGCATTACCCACTAGCAGTGGTACAAGATTGTCGGCAAGATATGCGCTGTCATCTAATAGCACCTTTAGCGTAACGCCCATCATGATCGGCAACGATGCTAGGAAGCTGTATTCAGCCGCTTCGGCTGGCGCCAACCCCATTAAGCGACCGGCGATGATCGTTGAGCCAGAGCGGGAAACTCCCGGAATTAATGCCAGCATCTGCGTCACACCAATGACTAATGCTCGCCACGCCGGCAGCGCCTCGCCATTTTCGACTTTACTTGCTTTCGGTAATTTTTCTAGAACGATCATTACGACACCGACGATGAATAACGTGCACGTCACGACATAAATGCTTCCGAAGAAGTCAGACGAACCGATGAAATCG
>JALRDG010000128.1 GCA_023257055.1 Candidatus Saccharimonadia bacterium
TGTACTACACCACCAAGAATACGCAAAACACTACTGACAAACTAAGTCTTAAGAAGTATGATCCAAAACTTCGAAAGCACGTTACTTTCACCGAAACCAAGAAGAACCTTGGCCGAAACGAAGTTAAGGCTCGCAAGGGCTAGTTGCTACCCCCAAACACTCACCAAAAGCTGGTGAGTGTTTTTTTAAATAAACACGCCCAACACCTTGCATAATACAGCCAAAGCCTGTACAATATTTGAAGTAAACAACTTTACATCGTAGCCTTTTTGGCTCACCACCCAAACCATTATGCCGCTTTAGCTCAGTTGGTTAGAGCAACTGTTTTGTAAACAGTAGGTCCACGGTTCGAATCCGTGAAGCGGCTCCAAGACACGCTGGAATCGTGTAGTGGCAATCACAGGAGACTGTAAATCTCCCGCCTTTCGGCTTCGTAGGTTCGAGTCCTACTTCCAGCACCAAAGTAAAAGCCCGCGTTATGCGGGTTTTTACTTTGGAAGGGTATATTGTTAAGCCGACAGCTGCTTCTGCTCACTTGCAAGTTGTCGACTCTGTTCGTCTATCTTTCTCGCCAACCACACGCCATTCTTTATCATAATATCGAGCAACTGCTGGCTAGGCCTGTGCTGTGTGGCATATACAAAGAGACATCCGTCCCATATCTCTATCCCCAATGGATAAAAATGGTTGGCTATATTATCAGTAAGCTCTACTGTAAGTAGGCGCTCAACATCCATATTGCGCGACGGTTTCGCGTATACGGTGTATTTTCCTACGAACGATTGACTAGGTGGACTAAACATCCCAAGCTGAATAGGCTGGAAGCTATGTAGCGCACTCGTTATTTCGTCGTACTGGCCATTTTTTCCAGGATGAGGGCCAATCAGAACGTGTGGTATATCATAATTCGTCTGCAGATCTATTTGCATGATCTGCCAATATCGTACCATTGGTCGCCCTGAAACATACGTTGATGATTCGGATCGGCGGCGTACGTACACTACATCATATCCATCATAGCTTCCGATACAGTAATGCGCATCTTCCTGATTTGTCGCAGTTGTCATGCCACGAACTAGTCGATGTTCATCTGTTCGATAATTTACATAGCCAAAATATACTAGTGCGTGCGTATCTGCGAAGTTCTGGATGATTTTACGTGTGTGTACGTGTTTGGTGAGCGTCGCAGGAGAAATGGCACGAGCAGCCCGCTGCAAATGTCGCTGCAGATTCGGGGCTGATCCACTCATTACTGTTCCTTTGGCTCACTGATAGTGTCGAGCAGCGTCGATAGAAGCTCTGCATGCGTCCAGGTAAGGGGAGCAACCGACATAAATTCTTGGGTTTCAGGATGCACCTGTTCGGATAGTACGCCAGATTTCAATGCGCGCAGCTTTACCCATTCCAGAATACGCTGCACCTGTTCAGTATTGCCCGTTTCATTGTAATACTGCGCCATCCAGAGCGTCGTAATAAACCAACTGTTTCCAAGGCCAGACGTTTCTGTGCGGTAATAATTATCGTTTTCATATCGCGGAACGCCTCGTACAGGCTCATCGCCAAGTTCAAACACTGTTTCAATAGTTTTTACCGCAGTCTGAATTTCTTCACCATCAGCAGGGAACAGTCCGAACATGAATGCGCCGAAAAAGGCCGATACGTCAATCGTTTCATCTTTTTGCAAGTGTCCATCTTTAAGGATGACACCCTTATAGAAGTAGCCACGATCGCTATTATACAGGTGACGTTGTGCGGCCTTTAGGATGTCGTCGCTCGCTGATTGCCATTTTACGCAGTGATCAGAATCGCCACGCGCTTCAGCAAGATCGGATGCAGCAGCAAGAGCAGCGTACGTTACAGCCGTTGAAAAGGTGGTCGTCAAGAAGTTTTCTTCCCATAGGTCGTAGCTTGGCTTCGGCAATCCCGTAGCTTGGTCTATATATTCCGCCAAGAAGTTCGCCATTGGCACTACCATTTGATCATAGAACATATCAAGATATTTAGAATCTTTATGGATCGCATAGAATTGCGCAAAAACAAACAGCACTAATGCGGTTTCATCCTCTTGGATAGGCGGCGCCAAAATACCGTCATGCACGTAAGGGTGCCAACTACTGCCAAGTGCGCCGTCCGCACGATATTTATGCATCAGGTAACCCGTACTAGGATTCAAAACATCTTTACAAAATTCGAAGAATCGGACTGGCTCATCTTTGTAACCCATACGAATAAGTGGCCACAGCACCAATGCACCATCGCGCGGCCAGCAATAGCCATATGCGTCACGCGAATAGTTCAGCATCGTCGTGTCGGTACTAGCTATAACTGCACCCCGTGTATCAATTTGCGACTTAACAATAAGGAGGCTATTGATGAATAAATCACGATACTCTGGGTCGATCTTTTTACTCGCCTTGAGTGCAGGGCGAAGCCACTGATGCCAATTCGCAGCAGTTCGCTCCATGCGACGAATAGTCCCCTCGTCTTGCAGCTGCTTATGCACCATTAATGCTTGGCGTGTGGAAGTGCCGGCGGCAATCCAGTAACTAAATCGTCCCGAGCTGTTTGCGTCGACGCTCAAAACAAAACGTACTGTCGAATCAACGCGGCCATGCTCTACGTTGCCGTTACTTAGTTCACCGTCTTCCGCGTCACGGTAGGTGCCCTCGCGACCCTCAATGCCAAATATACCTACGGCATGCTGATCAAATGCTCCTTCGCCATTTCGGCCCGACACTACAAATGCTCGACGACCTCGATAATGTAAAACCGAATCACTATCTGGAAGATACTGCGCCGTATCGGTATTGCTGCGAGAATCGCCAATTGCAAACGCCTGATGCATAAATACGCGGATTTCACGAGGGCGATCAATTGTATTAACGACATGAATATTACGTACGAATGCGTTGTGTGTTGCATCTACAAAATCATCAAATTCGAGGATAATACCCATAGATTCGTTCTTTGCAACTGTATGACCAATAAGGGCATCGTGCGGATATTTAAAACTAAACTCCCAGTCGCTCGTCTTATCGAGCCAACTAATCTGGCCTTCAATCCATACTCCGACGCGATGCCGAAGTTCTGGCCCAGCAGAATGATTTTCAAGCCCTACATACGGAAAATAGAAGTCATGAACTAAACCGGACGCATTTATACCTACATGTAATTCGCCGTTTGATAATACGATTGGTCTAGCCATTTAATCCTCCTGTTTGATGATCCGCGTGCAGTCGCCACCGTACGTCCCGTATGACATTTATGTAGTATAAAAATGCATCATATGGTGAATCGTACGGACTGAAATACGCATGAACGTCGCCGTCACTGAACCACTTCGTACACATATAGTACGCGTGGTCGGATGTTTGTAATTTGCGCCAATCATCAATCAGCTGCTGGTCGTTCGTTCGCATGATGTCATGCTCCATAGCGTAAATGTAGCGCATAGCTTCCTGCTGCATGTCGTTACCGAGCCATGCAGTTAGGTCACGTTCGTTATCTGCCCAGGTGACCGTATGCGGCATACTAATTTCACCTACAGGCTGGTGCGCATCAATAGCTTCTGAGGCCGTATAGAATGTATTGTCTGGATTATCAAGCCACTTGCCGACAAAGCTTTTGAAGAAATCAAAGATACCTGTATCGGCCCATTGATGCTCGCCAAATGTTTCGTAGTCCATAAAGAGGTTAATAAGCGGGCTGTCTTCGATCGAAGCGTTCGTCCACTGGCTATACGTATCAGCATCGAGTGGCCAGTGCGCCCAGGCTTGATTGCTGAAGCGGAATGCTAAATCATCACTAAGGCGATAATTCTTTAGAAGCAAGGAAATATTTTGCGTGCCTTCAGGGCGATAGACATGATTAGGACTTCGCCAACCGAG
>JALRDG010000015.1 GCA_023257055.1 Candidatus Saccharimonadia bacterium
AAAAGAAGGAGGCAAACGCTAATGGCTAAGAAATCTATGATCGCTCGCGACGAAAAGCGCAAGAAAATGATCGAGAAATACGCTACAAAGCGCGCTGAACTCAAAGAGCTTGGTGACCTCGAAGGCCTACAGGCGTTGCCACGAAACAGTAGCCCAACTCGTTGGAAGAACCGCGACGTATTGTCTGGTCGACCTCGTGGCTACAGGCGAAAGTTTGGTCTTAATCGTATTAACTTCCGTGAAAAAGCTTCAAAGGGTGAAATCCCAGGTATTACAAAGAGTAGTTGGTAAGAAGGAAAGGAATAGAATATGTCATTACAATCAACTGACCCAATCGCCGACCTTCTTACCCGCATTCGTAACGCGGCTATGGTTGGCAAAACCGAAGTTCGTGTACCAAGCAGTAAGCTAAAGAAGGTTGTCGCTGAACAACTAAAGAAAAATAACTATCTTGCAGACGTAAAGGTAGAAGCTGGTAAGCCACGTGACGTACTAGTTATTACCATTAACAACCCAGGTGAAAACTGCGCTATCAACGAGATTACTCGTATGAGCAAGCCAGGTCGCCGCATGTACGTTGGCGCAGACGATATCCCAAAGGTAAAGTCTGGCCGTGGTCTTGTGCTGATTAGTACGTCTAAGGGCGTTATTACTGGCCAAGAAGCATACAAGGCTCGTCTTGGTGGCGAACTGCTACTTAAGGTATACTAAGCCTTGTGAAAGAGCTGTTCACATCGATCTTGAGAGTAATCTTCGGAGCTAGAAACTTCGATAACTCTCTAGATTGGTATCGAGCACATCAAAAAGCGAACACATCGCGAGCTGAGGTCAATGCAATCTTGACCCAAGCTGAAGAAGATAATAAGAAAGAGAAGTAGATATGAGTCGAATCGGAAAACTACCTATTGAGATTCCGTCCGGTGTGACAATCACGGTCGATTCAGATGTTATTTCAGTAAAAGGCGCCAAGGGCGAACTGACTGTACCACATCTGAGCGACGTAACTGTTTCACTTGAGGACGGAAAAGCAATCGTCACCCGTAAGGATGACGAGCGAATCGCTAAGGCCCAGCACGGCCTGCAGCGTGCACTCCTTAACAACGCCGTTGTTGGCGTGACGAATGGCTTTGAGAAGAAGCTTGAAATTAACGGTGTTGGTTTCCGCGTAAGCGGAGGTGGCCAGGAAATCGAAATGAGCCTTGGTTTCTCACACCCAGTGAAATACAAAGCCCCAGCCGGCGTACAGCTGACTGTCGAAAAAATGACTATCACGGTCAATGGTATCGACAAGCAGCAGGTTGGTCAGGTTGCTGCGGAAATTCGTAGCCTCAAGAAACCTGAACCATACAAGGGCAAGGGTATTAAATATGCTGACGAAGTTATTCTTCGCAAGGCTGGAAAGACTGGTAAATAATCATGGCTGATCTTGGAAAGAAACTTCTTAATAAGACGCTTCGCAAGAATCGTGTTCGCGCGAAAGTTACTGGTACTGCCGAACGTCCACGTCTAAGCGTAACAATTTCAAACAAGCATGTCAGTGCACAGCTGATCGACGATGTAAAGCAGCACACGCTTGCGGCCGCTACGACCGTTGGTACGAAGCAAACTGGCTCACTTTCTGAGCAAGCTGCCACTGTTGGTGCTGATATCGCTAAAAAAGCTAAAAAAGCTAAAATTACCGCAGTAGTGTTTGACCGAAACGGTCGTCAGTACGCAAAGCGCCTAAGCGCTCTTGCAGACGCTGCACGTAAGGAAGGATTGGAGTTCTAGCATGGCTGAACAGACTACTCAAACTCGTGCTCCACGCGCCCACAGTACTGATCGTCAAGGTGCGCAAGGTGGTCGCGGTCGTCGTGACAATAATCGTCGCAACGATGCTCCACAAGAGCCAAAAGAGTTCGAAGAACTAGTTATTAATATCGACCGTGTCGCCCGTGTGGTAAAAGGTGGACGTCGCTTCCGCTTCAAGGCACTTGTTGTTGTTGGTAACCGCAAAGACAAAGTTGGCGTTGGTGTTTCTAAGGGTGCAGACGTACAGTCTGCAGTCGCTAAGGCTACCAATGTTGCGAAGAAGAACATGATTACTATTCCAGTAGTCAACAGCACGATTCCACATGATGCAGAAGTCAAGCTTGCTGGTGCTCGCGTACTTATCAAGCCTGCAGCTCCTGGTACTGGTATTATTGCCGGTGGTGTTGTTCGCCAGATTATTGGTGTAACTGGTATTACCAACATGCTTTCGAAGAGCCTCGGCTCAACGAATAAGGTAAACATCGCTTACGCAACTATCGACGCCCTTCGTACGCTAGTTCCTAAGGATCAGTGGCTAAATGCAGAACCTGCAAAGAAGTCAGCTAAGAAGGAGGCTAAGTAATGAAATACAACGAACTCCAAATTAGCGCAAACAAAGACCGCAAGCGAGTTGGTCGTGGTATTGCAGCTGGCGGTGGTAAAACTGCTGGTCGTGGTACTAAAGGTCAAGGTGCGCGTACCGGTAAGAAGCTTGGAGCAATGTTCCAGGGTGGTCAGCGCGCACTTGTACAGGCTGTACCAAAAGCTCGTGGATTCAAGAGCCTTCGCACGCCTGCGCAAGTTGTCTATCTTGATCGCTTAAATGAATTTGACGGTAAGACTGCCGATAACATGACTATGTTCGAAGCCGGCCTTATTGCGACGCCATTTCATACCGTAAAAGTAATCGCCCGCGGTGAACTTACTGCGAAAGTTACTCTGAAAGTACAGGCCGCAAGCAAGTCAGTACAAGAAGCAATCACTAAAGCTGGTGGCAGCTTCGAAAAAGTTGCTACTCCTCTTCAGAAAAGCGCAGCAAAAGCTGAAGCCGACGAGAAGTAGAGTTTTCTACGATAAAATACCCCCGGATTCTCGGGGGTATTTTATTTGACAAAACGCACATTACTGCTACTATATATCAGTAATGTCTTCATACTTCGAGTGAAGGAATCGACATTGGTACTCGTATTTCTCAGTAGCGTCAATCTCATGCTTGTCATCGTGAACGCCTATTTGTTTTACAAATGGAACCGGTATGTGCGCGGTACGCGTGATAGGTATGTCGCAAAGACGGCGTCGATCATCTCGCATGCTGTATGCATTATTTCGACGGCCACCTACTACCCATACGCAGCCGCGGTAAAACCCGATTTGAGTACGTTCTACTATGTCCTAGGTGGCATACTTCTGTGCTGCTTCGTCATTAACTTGAAGATGCTGCATGATGATGGCGGCGACGACTGGTTCTCGGACAGCTACAAGAAAACGAAAAAATTCCTGCGCGAAGCCTCATTTGGTGTTCGCCGACGCAAGCTGGCCTACGTCAGCCCCTAATCCCGCACTAACAGTCGAGCCCTGCTCCTCACGGTGCGGGGTTTCGACTTTTCGTTCACTGTAGTATAATATCTAGCAGATTGCAGCTACAGAAACGTGGCACTAATAATTACGAATAGGGTAGAAACCACCAATGAATTGGAAAACCATCTTTAAATCGTTCAAAAATAAAGACATGCAGCGACGACTGCTTATTGTCATCGGTATCATTATTGCATATCGATTTTTGGCACATATTCCCGTGCCACTCGCGGAGCCAACCGAACTTCGTGCAGTTATCGATAGCGTTGTAAACGGTTCTGATTTCGGTGGATTCATTAATCTCCTTACCGGTGGTGCACTCGCAAGCCTCTCTATTGTATTAGTTGGTCTTGGGCCGTTCATTACAGCAAGTATCATCACGCAGCTGCTTACAAAAGCTATTCCTCGTCTTGAGGAGCTCCATAAAGATGGTGAATCAGGACGACGTAAAATCCAGCAATGGACACGTCTCATCAGCGTACCGCTGGCTATTATTCAGTCGATTGCGTTTATCTTTATTCTGCGTGAATCTGTTCTTGCTGGAAATACGGTATCCCTTGGTGAAACCAGCTTGTTTGAATGGGTGATTGCCGTAACCGCCATGACCGCTGGCTCAATCCTCTTGATGTGGCTTGGTGAGCTTATTACCGAACAGGGAGTAGGTAATGGTATATCGCTGATTATCTTTGCCGGTATCATCAGCCAGCTGCCGCAAATACTTTCAACGATCGGAACGTCACTAACAGACACTTCGGCAGGAAAACTAAATGTATTTGGGTGGTTTGAACTGCCAGTCAATCCAACGGCGTTCTTTATTTCGCTTATCTTGGCAACCGTATCTCTTATTGTTCTGTACTGGCTCGTTAAGATCAACGAGGCGCAGCGTATCATCACGATCAACTATGCAAAGCGTGTCCACGGAAACAGTAATTACGGTGGAGTAAAAAGTATCCTGCCAGTGAAGCTTATCGCTGCGGGTGTCATCCCAGTTATCTTTGCCGTAGCGTTCTTGAGTTTGCCGGCATTCGTCGGTCAGGTCATTAAAGCTGTCGGCGGCCCAGAAATGATGCCGCTCGCCAATAATCTTATTACCTGGTTTCAGACGCCAAACCCAGGCTCCTTTACTGGCAATACCGCTGAGGCGTTTATCTACCCAGCATTATACTTTATTCTAGTCATTGCCTTTACGTACTTCTATACGGGCATTGTTTTCAACGCAAACGAAATTAGTGAAAACCTCCAAAAGCAAGGCGGATTTATCGAAGGCGTACGCCCAGGCTTGCAAACTGAAAAGTATCTTACGCGCACAGTTAATCGTTTGATCCTGTTTGGTTCTGTCGTACTTGGCCTTATCGCTGTCATGCCATTTGCTGGTGAATACCTGTTATATCAAACGACGGGCATTACAGGTACAAACCTGTCTATCGGTGGTACCGGACTCCTGATTGTCGTGTCCGTAGCACTAGAGGCGCTCCGACAGATCAATTCACGTGCACTGATGGTTACATACGACGACTACAAATAACAACACCTCATAACACCTATACTAATAACACTAAATGTTGTACAGTATAGGTGTTATTGTGTTTACAATAGCGTACCTTTGACAGAGAGTACTGATATGACCTCCGAGCCAGAGTCAAACATCACTGACGCCGTAAACGTGCTGATTGATCACGCGTACAGTATGCAATTTTTAGCTGAAGTGTTTCAGACGGAGCTCATTAGCGAAGCTATCGAGCGTGGCCAGATTCATGATCCCGAATTTGATGCAAGTAACATTGAGCTTGATTGGGATGAAAGTGACCTCTATCGAGCATCTCTGACCCTCCTGGGTAGCGGTGCTGACGTATGGGCGCATGTGATGCGAAAGGAGAGTGACGAAACATATCCGCGCCACTCGCTGATGCGGCACATACCTGCCGATAGTGAAGTGACCGTTGTCGACGAAGTACGCCCAAGTGGCGGTCGCGCGGGTACGAGGCGGTATCTAATGGTCACGAAGCGTTAGGCGTAGAGCAAAAACGCACGCCGGATAAGGACGCCATGCTTTCTGTCCTTATTCCATTGTCATTGATTTTTTCGATGCCGATGGAATAGGTAGTGGTACAATTCTACACTTTACAATCAATGGTTACTACTATATAATTGATAAATGTAATTTATGGCGAGTCAAAAGGAAGTAATCAAGATGCAGGGAAAGGTAGTGGAAGCACTGCCTAATACTCAATTCAAGGTAGAACTTGAGAATGGCCATAGTATTATTGCCCATATTAGCGGAAAGATGCGCAAGCACTATATTCGTCTAGTACCGGGCGATAAGGTAGAAGTTGAGATGACCCCTTACGATCTTACGAAGGGCAGAATCAGCTTCCGCCTCAAGGATTAAATTTAAGGGAGAGGAGTTTTTGTAGCGCTCATGAAAGTTCGTGCGAGTGTAAAAAAAATCAGTCCCGATGACCAGTTAGTGCGCCGTAAGGGGCGCTTGCGTGTCATCAACAAGAAAAAACCTAAGAATAAGCAAAGGCAGGGTTAAGCATGGCTCGAATTGCTGGGGTTACGATCCCATCAGAGAAGCAAGTTCAGATCGCTCTTACATACGTGTATGGAATCGGTCCGAAGTTTGCTGGAGACATCCTTGCGGCGGCAAATATTGAGCCGACCACTCGGGTGAAGGATCTCACCGAGGCTGAAGAACAACGTATTCGTGAAATTATCGATGCCGAATACACCACCGAAGGTGATCTCCAGCGCTTGGTAACTAATAACATTAAGCGCCTAAAGGATGTGAACGCCTACCGTGGTCTTCGGCATAAATCCGGACTACCAGTACGCGGACAGCGAACTCGAACGAACGCACGAACTCGCAAGGGTCGCGCCGTCGCAGTTGGTGGCTCACAACCTAAAGCAGCAAGTAAGACGTAGAAAGGAAGCTAAGAAATGGCAGATGCTAAATCATCTAAGAAAAAGCAGCGCCGATCAGTTCCTTCTGGTCAGCTGCATATTCAGGCAACGTTCAACAATACCATTGTGACGTTTACTGATAAAAAGGGTAACGCACTCGCAGCCTCAAGTGCTGGCGCTTGCGGATTCCGCGGTAGCAAGAAGGGTACAGCGTACGCTTCCCAGGTTGCTGCTGAAAAAGCTGCGGAAGCAGCTAAGGGTCTATATGGCCTTAAATCTGTTGATGTATTCGTTAAAGGCGTTGGCCTTGGCCGCGATGCGGCTATCCGTGCACGTGGCGGGTTCGACATCGCAGTAGACAGCATTAAGGACGTAACAGGTGTACCACATGGTGGTGTTCGTCCACGTAAGGCACGGAGGGCTTAGGATATGGCACGTGATACATCATCAATCGTCAAGCAGAGCCGTCGCGAAGGCTACGCACTGCATCCAAAAGCACACAAGGTACTTGCACGTAAGTCAGGCATTCCTGGCCAGCACGCGCACGGTCGTCAAAACAAGCCTAGCTTGTATGCTACGCAGCTACGCGAGAAGCAAAAAGTTCGTCGTACATACGGCCTACTAGAAAAGCAATTTGCTCGTCTAATGAATGAAGCTGACCGCGCAAGCGGCGCCGGCGTTCTTCCAGGTGAGCTCCTTCTTCAACTGCTCGAGCGTCGTATTGACAACGCCGTGTACCGCGCAGGCTTCGCAACAAGCCGTCGTGCTGCACGTCAGCTTGTCAGTCACGGTCACTTTATGCTAAACGGTCGCCGCGTTGACATTCCGTCAATCCGACTAAAAGCTGGTGACGTACTTGAAGTACGCGAAAAGAGCCGAAAATCTGGCTACTTTGCTGCCATCGACGATGTCGTAGGCAATACTTCGCAAAGTCCACTAAGCTGGCTTAAGAGCGATGTAAAGAAGTTCAAAATCGAAATCACTGGTCTTCCAAAGCGTGAAGAAGCTGAAGTAGAGATCAATGAGCAACTAATTGTTGAGTACTACTCACGATAAAGGGTAAGGGAGTTATATAACTACTATGTCAAAAGCAATTTACAATCCTGCGCTATCTTCTATCGAAGAACACTCTGATACTAGCGCGACCTTTATCGTCGAGCCATTGCACGCCGGATACGGCAACACGCTTGGCAACAGCTTGCGTCGCGTACTGCTTTCGAGCGTACAGGGTGCTGCAATCGTTGCTTTTCGTATCGAAGGCGCAACGCACGAGTTTACGACTGTTTCTGGTATCAAAGAAGATGTCGTAGACATCATGTTGAACCTAAAGAACGTTCGTTTGAAGGTTCACACAGATCAGCCTGTTGAGCTTCGTCTAGAAAAGTCTGGTGCTGGCACTATTACCGCTGCCGACATCAAAACGACTGCTGACGTTGAAGTCATCAACCCAGACCAACTGATCGCAACGATTGACGACCCAAAGAAATCTGTGGTTATCGATCTCGTCGTAGAGTCTGGTCGTGGCTACCGTACTATCGAAGAATCGAGCGCTGAACGTATTCACAGCGACATGATCGCCTTGGATGCCGTATTCACCCCAGTTCTTCGTGTTCGCTACAAGGTTGACTCGACTCGTGTTGGTCAAGAAACTAACCTCGACAAGCTTGCATTGACCGTTGAAACTGATGGCTCAATTACTGCACGCGAAGCATTCGAAGAAGCTGCGCTGCGTGAACTTGAAGAAGAAACGGGTGTTTCTCGCGATTTGGTTCGGATCGAAGCGGAAAACGAGGGTTGGCTTGCCTATGATCTGCCGCTTGAATTGTTGGATAAGCTTTGGGGTGGAAAATATCGCGGGCAGGAACAAAAATGGTTCCGCATGCGGTTTTTGGGTTCTGATGAACAGGTGAACATTGAAACGGATCATCCTGAATTCGCAGAATGGAAATGGATCGACCAATCTGAAATGGTCGATGCCATTGTTCCGTTCAAACGGGATGTTTACATCGCGGTTTTGGATCAGATTGGAAATGTAAAACCCTAGACGAAATAAACATAGAAATCGCGCAATGCCTCCCCCTCTAAATCGCGGGTTTTGCGATGCTCTTTCTCCTTCATAAAGATGTGATTGTCTGTCAATTCCGCGCCTACGGCGTCACACAGATCCGTGTCAGCACGCAAATCCGCAATCAACGCAACCCGCACTGCGCTCGTTCATGGAAGAGTTCTCTTCCACGACCGTATTTGTGTTGACCTGCA
>JALRDG010000019.1 GCA_023257055.1 Candidatus Saccharimonadia bacterium
GCCGCTACCGTTAGTCCTACTGGCCCACATCGATACATTTGACAAGGTATGGGCTGTGGTCGTTCCGGTTATGGGTGTCGTTGTCGGATGCGCCTGTATGCACATCTTACTGCAGCGCATGAGGCATGCTACCCTGATTCAGCGCAGTTAGGGTCATGTGATCGAATTACAAGAGCGTGGCGCCCAGATTTAAACCTGGGCGCCATTTTATTTGCAAGTGCAACGAACTTTACTTTTTCATGCGATACACGTATCGTAACGGTATGGAAGCGAACGAGACTCAATGTTTTTCATGCCCTCATGCGACACAGGAGCGGATCGTGCGCCAGCGACTTCAAATCGACAAGGAGGCTATTATTGAAAGTGTCTGTCAGGAAGACGAGACCTTTGATTTTAGTCGATTCAGCGTACAAATTTCCGAAACCGAACGGAGTGATGCTATTCGCAAGTTACGTCAGCGTGCCGCGCTACATATTGAAGAAATCGAAGGATTTGTGGAGGTAATTGACGGACGGCTTACTATGCTGACTGGCGCATGTGAAGGCCCGCTGACGATGCATGGCACCGACACGCTTGGTCGCGCCGTGACGGCCATTGTGTGCTCGTCACCGCTTATGCCTTTAGGAGAAGACGCGGATACGGTAATAGTTATACGCGAAAAACCAGGTGATACGTTCGAGGAAGTGTAAGCTGTTTAGTATCTAGTCTTGTCGGTTTTGTTCGCCCAGGCGGCAAAGACTGCATGAGCTTCTGGTGACTCTATGTGCTCAAATGGAATTGTACGCTGGTTCATGGGTGCAGATATCTCGTCGTAAATGAACGAATCATCAAATTTTATATTTGCCGCATCGAAACGCGTATTGGCGTAGTAAACCTTTTTCGGGCGCGCCCAGTAAATGGCGCCGAGGCACATTGGGCATGGTTCACAGCTGGTATACAGTTCGCAATCTGAAAGATCAAATCGCCCTACTTGTTCGCATGCGCGACGGATTGCTACAACTTCTGCATGAGCAGTTGGGTCGTTTGTAGCGATAACCCGATTGAATCCTTCGGCGATAATGCGACCATTTTGTACGATAACGGCGCCAAAGGGTCCACCCTCTCCCGTGTCCATTCCTTCTCTTGATAATTCAATAGCACGCTGCATGTAATCATTCATATATTTAAGTATACTCCTAGTGGCGTACGCGAATTGCATCCGCCTCAACGGAGACAGGAATGGGCGTCGTGAATTTCACCTCCCCGTCTAGCTCTACCATTTGAGGAGTGCTGGTATGTAAAACAATATTGCGACCAATTACGTACGATGTGTGTGAAATACTTTTACGTTTGCCGATGTAAAAATCCATAGTGTGCCACAGGAAGCTAAGTTTGCTTCGGCCACCAAGCCTAAAAATGACTAACTCCCGATTATTCAGTTTAGCTTCTTTTGCGATCTCCTTGCCGGCGTGATAGCGGCCGTTCGCGACGATAACCTGGTGTGTTTCGAACCGCACCGCAAGTTCACGGTCCTTATCTTCCACTGTCACGGTGAACGGCTCGTGGCGCAATAGTTCTCGGATGCCAGTAATTGCATACGCTGCGCGACCAAAGATTTTTTTAGTGCGATTCGACACATTGTTTGCGACCAGCGCTGACAGTCCGATACCGGTAACGTTGGCGAAATAATCGTGTCGAACCTTCCCGAGATCAACGGCAGTTGCTTTTCGGTTCGCGATCGCTGCAACAGCTAAGTGTGGCTCGAGTGGCAAGCCCAGACTACGGGCAAAGTTATTGGTTGTGCCAAGCGCAATCAGTCCAAGTGTAATATCTGACCCGACCAGTTCGTCAATAGCATCACTAATTGTTCCGTCGCCGCCGCCGACGATCAGGAGTTTTGGCGCGCGTCGTTTAGTGTCTGCTATAACCTTTGAAAGACTTGTCCCCTTACCGATTTTTGTAATTTTCGTCAGTTCAATTTTTTCTTTTCGACACGCCTCGACAATAATCGGCAGCGCCTCTTGGCTGCGTCTGGAATCAATATTAATAAGTAGTTCGGCTTGTTGAACTTTCATAGCCCTATCGTAGCACTTCTGTTAAAAAAGTGCAGGTTGCCCGGGAAGAAAGATGATATTGTTGCTGTTCTCTCGGAGAAAACGACGAACGATTTTGTATTCATCAACATCGAACGTATTGTCGTGTGGCTGCGTAATGACTTGTTCTTCCGCGTGATAAAACCCTTGAATAATCCAGTTGTCGATGACAACACCCTCTCCTTCGCTTCCGATTGGCACGGCAATGGGTGTTTGGTATGGCCATGATTGCAAACGGTTGTTCTCAAGAGCGATCTCGAACCGACGATTATATGATTCTGGTGGCTCCTCATGTGCGCATGCTCCCCTACAACGACCGAGCGAGTATGAAAAGCACGCTCCTTTTGTTTTTTCGCTGCCCATTAACTTCGGACATAAATCGAACGTGCGAGTGATTTCCTCTAGGCGTTGCTTTGCTTTCGTGCGGCTCTCGTATAAACCGTATATCATTTGCAGATCAGATGAATTATCAAGTTTGCCGCTTTTTATATCGAGCGATGCGTAATCTCCGTCGCTATTCCTGACGAGCAT
>JALRDG010000137.1 GCA_023257055.1 Candidatus Saccharimonadia bacterium
CATCACGGCTGCGTGGATTCCGGACACGGTGAAGCGTTGGCAAGAGCCGATTAATGAGTCGGCGCGGCGGTATAATATTGATCCGAACCTTATTGCGATTATCATGACGCTGGAATCGGGCGGGCATACAAAAGCAAACAGTGGTGTCGCAAAAGGCCTGATGCAGGTAACGGATTATACCGGCGGTGACATCGCGGCAAAGTTCCTGCGAACGCCACGGACGGAATACGATTTGTTCGACCCGGCGACAAGTATCGAGTTTGGAACGGCCTATCTTGCGTATTTACGAGACACGTTCTGCACAGCAGATGCCGGTCTTTCAACGAATGAATGTATTGAGGTAATTGCTGCTGGGTATAATGGGGGACCTGGTGCTGCCGGTAGTTTGTATCGTGGCGAAGGGTTAGGTGACATGCAGACCGTAGGGTACAGTCGAGACGCGTATCATATGTGGCGTGAGCGCAATGCCGCTACGAGCCCGACCTATCTTCGATGGGCTGAACGAGGCGGTCAAAGCCTTGTCGACGCAGCTAAAGCCGAATAAAAGAAGTACTCCCTGCCGCGCGTAGTGTGCGGCAGGGAGCAGGGGGTCTCCTCTAGAGCGAATGGTGTGCCCGAAGGTTTCGGAAGGTGATCGTGAAGGTTGCTGGCTCGAAATTGTCCGATGCCTTGCCCCATTCGGGGGCGGTCAGTCGAGGGCAGTCGACGTTCGTGCAGGGCTCCTTGACGGCTTCCTTGAGCGCCTTGTAGACCGCCGGCAGAACGGAGAATTCACCGGTCTGCTTGCGAAGGCCGACGGGAATTCGTTCGTACGTGAACGTGATGGTCACGTTGTCGTCGTGCTGCTTCTCTTCGGCAGCCTCTTCGGCTTTTTCCATGATGCCGGCGACGATGCGCTGCAGGTGGTAGTCGCAGAGCCACTCGAAGGCGACCTGGCTTTCCTGCTTGGAGAATGCACGCACCGTGCGCTGCCAGAAGGTCGGCTTCGGCAGAAGCTCTTCGATCGAAGGCAGGTTGCTGCTGTCGTTCATTTCATTCCTTATCTAGGAGTGGTGTGGACTCGGGTTTATTTACTCTAGCGGAGTAAAGGTGCGAGTAGCTAGATGGTAGCTCTACTTCTATAATAACAGAAATAGTGAAAAAAGTCAATATATGTTAGACTGGAGATACTATGATTCCTGTAGGAATCCTCTACGCGTACACGTTCGGACGGGCCGAACCGCTTGCGCCTCATATAAGCACAAATTATGGAGGTACTATGCAAATAACTTTTACGTGGTGGCACGATATACTCGGCATGCCAAAATATGATCGGCAGTGGCACGTACAGGATATAAAAGAGGAATACGAGGAGTTGCTCGTTGCTCGTGGGTGGATAGAGCACTGGAGTGAGTATAGCGACGTAGTGTATACGCTTACGCGTGCACGCTGGAGTGGTTATGTCGATGTACAATCGCCAATTAATTGTCTGCAGTTTGTCTACGGGAGTGTATACATGTTCCCTAAGATTACTTTGCGGTTCTGGTATTATCAGCGAGCTGCAAAAAAGGCTGGGTACAATGGCCGTGTGACAGAAATTCGTAACCCACAAAAAGAACACAAGGTGCGTGAAATTGCTGATAAGTATGGTATTGATGCCGATGCGTTCGTGCGAGTATGTAGGAATCAGCTCAAATATTGGCCACTCTTAAAATGAGAATACCCCGGGCTGCGGAGTCGCAGCCCGGGGCGGGTTGGAGGTGGTCAGTTTGCCGGTGCCACGTGGCTTGTGATGATAGCCACCGAAGGTCTGCTTGCATCCCAGCTGATGGTCGAGGATGCTGAAAGAATCAGCGAGTAGTTATCGAACTGCTCTAGGTAATCCCCGCAGTGCATCGCAATGTGCAGTCGCATGTAGCGGAAATGCCGGGTGTCCTGCAGACCTTCCGGGATGTTTCCCACTTCGATACGGCTTGCGATCGTGCCGGATTCTTCACGAACGAAGTTGCCGTTCAGAATTTCTTTTGCCAGGCGCTCGCCGATGTCTTGCAGTAGGCCGGTGTCACGAAGACGCTTGTAGGCGTTGGTCAGGGTATCGGTGTCGGTCATGACGCTCCTTTTGGAAGGGACGTGTGGTAGAATTACCATGCGATAAAATTTTTCATAATGCGATGTACGATGTGGGATGGCTACACGCTATGGGTTTAAAAGTACATGGTCGTATCATTGATACCATGATTGCCGCGCCGCTTGTTGATGAAAACAGATTTCGATACGCTTTAAATGATCTTGGCAGACACTATCTCGGTGAAACAAAAAGTGAAGCATTATTATACGAAGCAGCTAAAAGTTGGGGCGTGGATGCAAAAGGTGAAATGTGGAAACTACCTTGTATGTATGTTGGTCCTTACGCGGAGCAAGATACCGTACTCACGTTAAAGCTGTGGCACTTCTTTAAAACAGAATTACTCAAGCAAGATTTATTATCCATTTTTGATTTGGAAACAAAGCTTTTTCCCATTCTATTTGAAATGAAAAAGAAAGGCGTTAGGATAGACCTTGATGAAGCAGAGCGCACGAAAAATGATTTCGCTAAACGCGAAAAGAAAATACTGGATACTATCCGCAAAGATACAGGTGTTGCTGTGGACATATGGACTCCGACATCAGTGGCAAAAGCTTTCGATGCAGAAAATATTACATATGATCGCACACCTAAATCGGGTCAGCCTAAGTTTGATAAAAATTTTCTTAACTCGCATCCTAGTCAATTGGCTAAGAATATTGTTGAAGCGCGCGAAATTAATAAAGCACGAACCACGTTCATCGATACAATTCTCAAGCATACGCACCGAGGCAGGATTCACGCAGAGATCCACCAAATGCGTTCGGATCAAGGAGGAACGGTAACAGGTAGGTTCTCGTATAGTAATCCTAATTTACAGCAAATTCCTGCACGTAATAATGTTATTGGTCCG
>JALRDG010000044.1 GCA_023257055.1 Candidatus Saccharimonadia bacterium
GAAAGTAATGGGCCGTGGTGGTAGTATTGTGAACGTTAAGCTAAAGAATTTGATTGACGGTAGCGTTATTCCAAAAACTTTTAAGGGACAGGATAAAATCGAGACCGCAGAAGTGAGCAACAAAACGGTTCAGTACCTCTACAAAGACGGCGAGACGTTTTACTTCATGGACCCTGAGACGTTCGAACAGTTCGAACTGGGCAAGGATGTTGTCGATGAAGCAGAATCATATTTAAAAGAGGGTGACAGCCTAACGTTGCAGTTCTTTGATGCTAAAGTCATTAACGTTGAGTTGCCAAAGAATTTATATCTTGAAGTAACGTACGCTGAAGATGTTGTAAAGGGTGACACGACGAGCAGCGTCCTAAAAGACGCAACACTTGAAACCGGTAAGGTCATCAAAGTGCCAGCCTTTATTAAAGTGGGCGACATTGTATCTGTTGATACAGCAACGGGCGAATACCGCGAACGAAAAAAATAATCGTGCGGTAATATTACCGTCAGGTAAGGAAAATCAGTGAAAACAAGAATTGATCAACTGATGGTAAAACAGGGGCTGGTGACGAGTCGTTCGCAGGCTGAGAATTGGATTAAGCTTAGCAAAGTGAAGGCCGATGGGCGTGTTGTTGCAAAATCTGGCACGTTCGTACGTGACGATGCTGTGCTTGAGCTGTTAGCGACGGAGCAGTTTGTGAGCCGCGCGGGACTCAAGCTGGCAAGCGTTGCGAAGTTGTTGAAGTTGGATTTCCGCGATAAGACAGTGCTTGACGTGGGAAGTAGTACCGGCGGCTTTACGGATTATTCTTTGCAGAATGGTGCCAAGAAGGTCTATGCTGTTGATGTCGGTACAGAGCAGCTGCACCCGAGTCTCCGTGGTAACGAAAACATTGAACTGCACGAAAAGACAGACATACGTGATTTTTACTTACAGGAAGCGGAGCGGCCTGACATTGTTGTGATTGATGTTTCGTTTATTAGCTTGCGGGAAATTTTACCACATATTGCCAGTGAGCTAGCACGACCTGACACGCAAGTGGTAGCCATGGTGAAGCCGCAATTTGAAGCGGGCAAGGGGCAAACGAACAAAGGTATTATAAAAAACGAAGCGGTTCGCCGACAGATACTCAAGGATTTTGAAATCTGGGTAAAAGAGTTGTTCGTTGTGATTGACAAACGAGATAGCGACGTAAGTGGTGCAAAAGGTAATACGGAGCGATTTTATTTGCTCCAGCCAGTTGTACGTCGCTAAGCGCTATTGCTTGCATATTTGCTGATAGCACGGTATCGTAGCAGTACTTTGCGCCGTGTGAAGTATGAGCAATTGCTCGTTGACAATCTGGAGGTACGCTATGTTTGATGGTGAGACGATTCCACTGTGTTCGGGTGGGCATGGACTGATGATTCCGACTGGTAGGACATTCTGCCTGTTGTCGGATGACCGCGAGGAAATCCTTGCGACTGTTGAGTACTATCATGATGGCTCGACGATTCATGCGCACGTCTATGCGCCGATGAACAATGTTCCGGCTGACTTGCCGCTACCTGATTCGGATACAATGGGTGAGCAGATTCAGATGCTCCAAGATGCCGGTCGGCTTGTTAGTGCTGGTGATATTGACGGGTTCATTGACACTGTATGGCTGTACAACGTGAACGATAAGCGTAGCGGCGCGTCGTGGCAGGTGAGCTTTGATGGCAACCTTCGGCCATGGTTTCGACCGTTTACGCCGTACGTGTATCAGCCGGATGGCAAGCCTGATCCTGACATGACGGAGGTGCCGCCGATCATTTTCAGTTCCACGCGCACTTTCCGTGAATGGCTCGAATACAAGGGCGGCTACGCACTGGTCGATCATTTCGATCAAGTAGGGAGCGACCGTGTCTCATCGTCTGTGCTTGCCCAGGAAGAGTGCGTCGTGTTTGATGTCGGAGCTATTCGCCGCTCACGCTAACGCATACCACTAGATATTGCCCCGCAGCCTCATTGAGGTTGTGGGGCGTTTACTTTGCTTCTGTTTAAAATAAGCTGGCCTGTTGCGGCGGGAGATTGAGCGGCCTGATAGAGTTGATGATCGATGCCGGGTAGCCATGGAGCTGCTTAAGCGAGAGTGCGAGGCGGTGATCGCCATGTTGCATGATGAGAACGTCACCGACACAGCCGAGGTATGTACCTGAAATCATATTCGTTGGAAGTGCTGTAAAGACTCCGGCTGTATACTCGCCCGAGAAATATACACTATCGAATGACTGTGGAGAAGTTGTGGAAAACGTCCGGCTAAGGTGCTGCTCAATTTCATTTCGGCACTGCAATAGGAGGTTGTGACCGGCTGTGGGGTCGTAGGGCTGTTGAAGGAATTTTACTTTTGTACTCACGCTGGTAGTTTCGTGGATGTGCGATAGTGCAGCAATTTGTGCTTCGTATTGTCGGGCAATCAAAGCGGTCGGGAAGGTGTCGAGAACAAGTGCAGAGCGGGCACCTTGCTCCAGAAGGCGCTTGATGCCGCGCCGTGCACGGCTGATACCAACTTTTACGTACGTATCGCCAAAATGGGCTAGGTATAAAATATGTGGCTCTTGATTGAGTTTTTCTTGTTGCGGCGAAATGCTGGCTGCATGGTAGAATGCCGGATTGAAACCAGTTCGTTTTTGACAGGCTGGACAGGTGTCATACTTGGGATCGGTCTGGTTGGTATCCGGGCAGGGATGTGAAACGCCATGTTCTAAATCATGCCACCCAAGACAGTAGCGGGTAGCCGTGTCGACCGTTAGCGTGAAGGATTGGCCTTGTGGTGTAAATTCTTGCTCACCGATGCGAATCACTGGCGAATACGTCTCGCCAGTTTGCTTGTAGGTGACGCCATGCAGGAGATTAGACGTTGAATCGGAACTCGACGACATCACCTGGCTGCATTACATAGTCTTTTCCTTCAGTGCGCATCTTGCCGGCAGACTTTGCTGCTACTTCGGAGCCGGCCGCCATAAGGTCATCATAGTCAACAATCTGTGCGGCAATAAAACCACGCTCGAAATCGGTGTGAATGACGCCGGCGGCTTGTGGGGCGGTGTAGCCCTGCTTGATTGTCCAAGCACGGACTTCTTTTGGCCCGGCAGTGAGATAACTCTGCAGACCGAGCGTGTCATACGCGGCACGGATCATTTTGTGCAGGCCAGGTTCGTCAACGCCGTAGCTTTCGAGTAACTCCATGGCATCTTCCAGTTCGAGGCCCTTGAGCTCTTCTTCGAGCTTGGCGGACACAAATAGTGTTCGAGCAGGAGATACGAGCGCTGATAGTTCTTTTTGTTTCGCTTCGTCGGTGAGTGTTTCTTCGTCGACATTAAAAGCGTAGATGACCGGTTTTGCCGTGAGAAGATGTAGGTCGGCAATCACGTCTTCGTCGAGTGAGGGTAGTGCAGATAATGGCGTGCCGCCTTCGAGGTGGCGAAGCAGGCTTTCAAGGTAGCCCATTTGCTCGCGAGCAGCGGGTTTCGCCTTAGCTTCCTTTTGGAGTTTCGGCAAGCGGTTTTCGATGGTTTGCATGTCGGCCAGGATGAGCTCGGTGTTAATGATTTCGATATCGGCCTTTGGATTGACGGTGCTTTCATCGTGGCGAAGCACACTGTCATCAGTAAAGGCACGTACGATGTGAACAATAGCGTCGCACTGGCGAATGTTGGCCAAGAACTTATTGCCAAGGCCTTCGCCTTTAGAAGCGCCAGCTACCAGCCCGGCAATGTCCACAAATGTGACACTTGCTGGAATAACTTTATCGGCTGAATACATTTTTTGTAGCTCACCCAAGCGGGCATCCGGTACTGGCACGATGCCGGTGTTTGGCTCGATGGTAGCAAACGGGTAATTCGCCGCTAAAATGTCGTTGTTGGTTAGGGCATTAAATAAGGTGGATTTACCAACATTAGGCAAACCGACGATTCCGATAGATAAACTCATATCTCTAGTATAACAGAGGTGACAGAATAACGCATTCCCGTATACTAAAGAAGATATGGAGAAACGGTTAGAAGTACGACAGGCGCAAGTTGCTGCATTCGCCTCCGAGCGGATTGAACACTATGCGGATCGCCGCAGGGTTTTTGCTGCGTTGTCGGAAATTGCTCTTAGCGGGTGTGGTGCCGAAGAGATCGTACCTGATGAATTTTCAAGTGGAGCCGTATCGCAATGGCAGTATGTCGACTATCTACGTCATGTTGGCGGACGGCGCCATGAAAAGATTCGCGGACGCGTCGAACTACTGGAGAATTATTCGGTTTTTGCGGGTGCGGTCGATGATTTAAGGGCAGCACTTGATAAGTATGAAGACCCAGAACAGCATTTGGCATTTTTGGGAAAAGGGTCGAATTCGCGCGTGTATGCGGTGGATGTTGGCAATACCTTGTATGCGATTCGTATTCCGAAACCCGAGCGAACTGACCCAGGGGTGATTGATGGACATATTGCGGCTGCGCTGCTCGGTCGGTGGGCGCCGCATTTGGAACAGATCGTGGCGGCATCGTACGAGCAAGGCGTGACGGTCGCTGAAATGGTGCCGGGCGTGGATATGGGGCATATCTCTGTCGATGAAATTCAATGTGTACAGGGGAGGCAGATTGAAGATTTGATCGATACGCTGCAAGATACACAAGAGCGGGGTATTAATATCGATCCGAAGCCATCGAACGTACTGTACGATCTACTGGAAGGCTATGGAATTGTTGATTACCAGGCGCCGGACGATTTTGCGTTCCAGGGTGTCGGGGAGACGGTTGCTAGTATTGCGAGCGCACTAGGCCGGGCTGGGCTATATGGCAAACAGCTTGATTATGAAAAACGGGAGACGTATCAGTATGTCCAGGCGGTGCAGCTGGCGAACCTAGTCGTCGTACAGCGATACCAGGCGGCGGCTCGCGAACGGTTACATTCTGATGATTATGAAGTGGCGGCCGGTAAGATAGAATCGATACTTGCTACGATTCGTGCGGCGTTGCAGGAATGTGGCGATCCGCAAGCTGTTGAAACTCGAATTGATCGGACGAAGAAACTACGCGAATCACGAATGACTTCTGAGCGTCGACTAGTGATTCGTGACGGCAACGTGCGAACAATCTAGTACTGGGCTGGCTCAAGAGGCCGACTACAACGTGCTGGACTATTGATTATATGTATATTTTATGTTATTATAAATGCGTACTATTCCGCCGAGAGTTAGGCTTTGTTGTGAAGTATCGTGTCAAGATGCTTATTAAGTGGACAAAGTGGAACGCCATGTCTTATACCGACACAGTTTCTTGTGTCGTGACGGCAGATGCTGGCGACCACAAGTGTATCCGTGAGAGTGCCATCGAGCATGCTCGAAAGATCCACCAGATACCTTCAGGCAAGGAGATAGTCGTCCTTTCTTACGAGGCTACTCCGGTGAACGCTAGCTAGTCATCCAGGCGGCCGAGGTAGAGGCGTGTGAATGTATGTCACACCCTCACCTCGGTCCCTGGTTTTTTATTTTCCTACTGTCAATCCTGTTTTATTAGTAAGCGAAAGATATGTCTTGCGCGTACATTGACAATCAGTGGTGTGCATGGCACAATAACAGGGCTGTCTACTATTCTGACGCCGAGATTTCTACACTCGTCAAAGTAGAGCGAGGAGCTACAATCATGGATACTGCAGTAACGACGGTCGAATTTGATCGTGGCCTTGCCAAGTCATACTTGCCGAACCGCGTGGTCAAGCAGGCAGTGCTCGTTCCGACTCCCGAGGGAGTCCAGACGACCATCGAGGCTAGCTGGGGTGAGGATCAATCATTCGTCGGTCCGTGGTACGCCATCTACGTGGACGGCAAGGTTACCTACGGTTCTGGTAAGCCTGAATTCGAAGAGACTCACGGTGCTACCGACGAAGTGCAGAACGGCTACTTCAAGCAGACGCCGATCGAGGCATATCGCTACGAAGGGCCGGCGGCTCGTGTTGTAACTACGCTGTCGAGTGGAGTCGTCGAGACCGAGAACACGGTAGAGAGTGGTGACTGGTTGGTACGATGGCCACACGGTGAGGTTGGCGTCATGAAGGACGTCAAGTTCCGCAAGTTGTACCAGGTCTGATACCTCCCATTACTACGCCCTCAGGAGAGGGGTGCATCCATACATGGAAGCCCCTCGAACGAGGGTGCTTTCATGTATCGAAACATCAAGTCTATTGACCTTTCATAGTGTTTATGTTAATATATAACTTATGCATACGTCACAAGAAGTCTATCGGGCACAAGAATATGACGGAAAATACTTTGAAGCCTATAAAATGCGTCAGGCAGTGCGGAGTGCCGACACGGTAACTGTCGAGTTTGGTACGGCCAATACGCCGCTATATCTCGAATCGCCCGTAGAATTTGACGATAGAAATGTGTACGTTGGTGTTAATATCGACCCGGCGCAGCATGAATTTTTGCGCCACAATGTGGAGCAGGTAGGCGGATATGCTTCTTTGGCGAAAATTGATACGGAAGGGAATGTGAATACGCTGCTTCCAGATGAATCCGTTGATACGGTCTTTATGGCGAATGTCTTTGGTGAGCCTGACGATAGAAATATCGGTTTGCGGTATATGTTTCCCACTGATGATGAGCGATATGCCGGCCATTCGTCTATCGAAGCAAAAACGCGCACTCTCGAAGAGAGCCGACGTCTCCTGAAGCCAGATGGTGCAATCGTCATACTTGAAACAAATACTCCATATATTGGGCGGAGTGAGCATACTTTTGGCGAGGAGCCTAAGCCAAAGTATAGTGGGATGGTCCGACTACTAGAGGAAAGCGGCTATGAGGTGCGTGCCGCAATAGCTATTCGCGATGAAGGCTGGGC
>JALRDG010000069.1 GCA_023257055.1 Candidatus Saccharimonadia bacterium
AAGATCGGGGAAAGGCGGCAGGCTAGTGCAAGTTGGTCTGGTGTGAGATCGCCAAGCTCGAATATGACCGTATAGTCACGAAATGCTTTCGCATTGCGTCGCAGTGTAATGGCTTTGATCTGTTCATGTTCGCTGTGTGACTGCGTCATGTGTGCCGGGCCGGTGTCTTTATCAAGATTGACAAAACGCAGCGCATCGAGCTTCGTTAGCGCGGCATGCAGTGTGTCGTTGTTCGGTACGGTGACGGTCGATCGATCTTCGGCGGCTATTTGTTTAAGGCATACCGCAAGGTCATCCAGATTAATCCTGCTACTGTGTTGCAAAAACTCGTCGAGTAAAATCGCCGGTTCGTTGGAATAAAGGCCGTATTCTATAAACATATGGCGATCGAATGTCTCGCCGCCAACCCAACCCAGCGCCTTCATCGAAATGCCTGACGCTTCGGCGTGTCGATAAAAAGCATTGATTAATAAATGCTCATACAGATGAGCGGTGTTTTGATCGAAATCATGCGTATCGAGGCGATATAGGCCGGTATGTAGCGAATGTGTCATATAATTGAATAAGTTTAATAAACAATACAATAAAACATATAAATAAGCAATGCAGTTATCGTGCGGTATACTGAAGAGTATGCAACACGTAACTACGTTCAGTACCGCGGTCGATGCCATCATGGGGAAGTACCACCGTTTTCTTGCTGGTGAAAATGTAGAGGTGAACGATCTTACTTTTGATGTTTCCGGCTTTTCACCGGCCGAGCTTCTTGTATGGGATCGGATTAGCAGCCCCTATGACGATATGTATGCTGATCATGGGCAAGAGTGTTTTGATTGTCGTGCGCATGTTGCTGAAAATATTCGTTCGGCCATGAAAAATTATGAACGTTACGTGCACGGAAAGCTAGGCCGAGTATTGCACATTATTTCTGCAGTGTATGAAAAAAACGTAGATGGGCAAAAAGAGGGCGTGACGGTAAGCTTTGTATGGCATGGAAAGAAGCTGTACGCACAGTATTCTTCTGACGTATTGTTGTACATCCGAAAGCGTGTCGACATACATGGCTTGCATCCGGACGGCAATGACATGCCAGCCTTTCCGAGAACAGCTTTGGGATATGATCTGATACTGGGCAGTGAGCGAAAAAACATACTATTTGAAAGTGATGCCAATGTGGCATTGGAGGATAACGATGTATAAGGCATATACAGCCGCCGATTGGCGCACCTATTTACAGCTACCGGATGATTACTTAATCGACGGCATGCTGGTTTTTGGCAGTAATGAAAGCTATGGCTACGATGCGTTTAGTGACGCATTGCAGCGGAGTGGCGAGATATACGAGCTGCGTCGCTTTGATGACGAATATTTACGCCCTATTGTTGAATGGGTTGTCGGAGGGAGTCGGTACTGGTTTGTTGTTGCCTACGGCAGTGCGCAGCTGAGTGAGTTTTTGCACATTGGATGCATGTTCGGCAGTAAAAAGAATATTCTTGTTGGGAATTGCGGCGGGTTGGCTCAAGGGATGCGGTCACTCGATATTATTATGCCAACGTCGAGCTATGCGACGGAAAGTGCGGCGGTGATGTATCAGCCAGACGTTCAAAATATATTTCTTTCTGATGCGACATTAAGCAGTACTTTATATAGTGCGCTCGCGGATGTTCATACGGTACATCGTGGCAAAATGATGACATGCCAAGCAATGTTTGCCGAAGGCGACGAACATGTTGCACAGTGGGCACGAGATGGCTATGTTGGCGTTGAGATGGAAGCTGCAACGGTATTCGCCGTGTCTAATCATTTCGGCGTGCCGTCTGCAGCTGTGTTGAAGGTGATCGATAATCTCGCTAACCATGAAACGATTCTCAAAAATGGCTACTTGCCGACTGACGTATCGCATGAATCCGTACTGGCAGATATGTTCGACGCTGCACTAACGCATATTACTATTGATAAATAACAATAAATATTCCATACTACACCTACAAATAAGAGGATGCGTTATGTTGGAATCGAATACGCCTAAGTATATATTTAATGGCCATGGGAACTACGGGAGCGAAAATCCATCCGTAGAGGAGTGGCGACGTGCGTTTGAAGAAACTGCGCCGGCCTGCCATCATTCTACGGGTAAGCTATCTTCTGTAGCGTTCGAAAGTCTTGATCAAGAGATGCAAATAGCGGTCGAAGCAAATAGGGCTGCGAACGAGCTGGACGCCGACTGGAGCGCGTGGAATATCGATCAAATGTAGTCGATGGAGTTTGGCGGGCACCGATATGTTAGCGTGCCAACTGTTGCAGTGGGTATATAGCTTATGGTTGTGCTATAGTTAGATAGCGCACTGATAAGTGCGAGTACATTCCAAAAGAATAGGAAGTATGGCATGCAGTGTAGGCAGTACTATGTGGGTGCAGTGCTCGTCGCTTCGCTTACTGGCTTGACCGGATGTTTTGGTGATGGCTCGAATGGGCAGTCGCCGACAGCTTCGGCTACGTCAGGAGTGCCGGTTTCTGAATCTCCAGATACTCCGTTTGTACCGACGGAATCTGTACCTACTCCTTCGCCGGCTACGACCGCGCCAACTCCATCGCCAGAACCAACACCTGCTAGTCAGCATCTGATGCTCTACTTCGTGGCCCTTGAGGATAATGGGGTGTCTGGAGAGGAGATTGGATGTGGCGACAGTATTGTTGCGGTTCGCGCCGTATCGGGACCTACCGTTTCGCCAGTTCGCGAGTCGCTTGAGCGACTGTTCGCCTATGACCAGCAGTTTTATGGCCAGTCTGGGCTGTATAATGCTCTGGTGGGGTCTGATCTTACGGTAGAGCCGAATGGTCTGAAGATCGGCACGGATGTCGTTGAGGTCTGGCTGTCCGGTCAGGTACGTGTCGGTGGAACGTGTGACGTGCCGCGCGTGCATCAGCAGATTGCCTTTACTGCGGCTTCGGCTGCAGGCGTCGATAAGGCGCAGGTTTATCTGAACGGTGTTCTATTCGAGGAAGCGATGTCGAGTCGCTAACGAAAAGCGCCTTCTCCTCTGTTAATTCAGAGGAGAAGGCGCTTCTTTAATGCAACTCGTTTTCAATAAAATATCATGGGTGTGCCCCGTTCTACATGCAACATTGTCGCAATAAGAACGGGGCTACCCGATTACTACTAGGCGACGAGCATCAGCCTGGGCTGCTCGGCCGGCTTGTCCTCGAAGAGGCGGTTGGCGTGCCACTTCGGTAGCTGACGACGCTTCTTGGCGTACAGGGCGGGGAACCAGTCCTGACGCTGTCCGTTGAACAGGTTGCTGTCGAGCTTCCAGCTCCAGCGCGCGAGCCCATAGGCGAACTTGCTGTTGATGAGCTCCTGGTGCTCGGGGTCGATGTCGGGCAGTTCGCGGGTGGTCGGGCTCAGAAGAGCCTTGCAGTACCGCTTCGCGGCCAGGACATCGTCCTCAAACCACTCGTTCTTGTCGCATAGTTCGGCGACGGCGGTCAGGAAGTGGAAGCGGAAGTTGTCCTTCGGCGTCGCGGGCTTGGCGTGGTCGCGCTGACGTGCGTGGACAATTGCTTCGTCGAGAGGATCGTACACGGTAGTCTCCTAGGTAGTATCGGGAGCGACCAAGTCGTTTCGGCTTGGCGTAACTGCATTATAACAGAAAATATATAAAAATGCAATAGCGGTATGAATGCAGAAGTACTACTGGCGATCCTCAGTAGGGTTGTTCGAGGTGACCGCTAGCGAGCCTATTTGTTGCGCCGTGTGGTGCTTGTGAGTACGTTTCCAGAAAACAAGGAATGGAACGGCGTTACGGCGAACGGCCAGTTTGCGGTGAAGTGGCTGACCGATCATGCTACCAAATGACGCTCCGGCAGCAATAGCTAATGCAATGGCAAGGGCACTAAAGAGCGTGCCAAGTCCACGGTAAAACAACGGGTCGCCAGGAGGGTAGTTGATAAGTTGCATAAGGCCATTATAGAGGGCCAGCCCGGGTACAAGGGGAATGATTCCAGCGGCTATCATTCCCGCAGACGGCGTGCGCCACCAGCGTGATAGCAGTGATGCGACCAGGCCGACGAATATTGCTGCGACACCACTGGCTGGTATAGACGAAACCTCAAGCTCGCGGACATTGAAGGCAATAGCCAGGCCACCTGCGGCAATGATGCCGGCCCATATGATCGCCCGCACATGCGACTGGGTAAAGAGAGCGTAGGCGGCGGCTGTTATACCTGCACCAATTAACTGCATTTGTAGCGTTCCGCCAACAAGAGGATCCGGAGAAACGGCAATGCCAAAGCCAAGTTTACGGCTCGTGTATAGGCCGATAAGGATACCAATCACAATACCGACGGTGAGCATGGCAACTTTCAGAAGGCGAGCGACGGCCGTAAGGTAGTATTCATCGATTGCGTCTTGGATGGCGCTGACAATAGTCAGGCCGGCAACGAGCATGATAATACCGCCCACGACAATGAGCGTCGGATTCATACCGACGAAGAAATCAACGCCCTCACGACCAAGTAGGGAGATGACGGCAGCAGTAATCGTAATAACGGTAGCAGCGGCGATTTGCCGAAAGAATGCTGGAATTGCTCGTTTAATGAGCAGTGCAAGCAGGCGATCGACGAGCAGGCCGATACAAAATGTCGTTAAGATGACTCTCCAAGATGTCGTGAACATAAGAGCAACGCCGGCAGTAACGCTGGCGTTACCGAACATAACGAGCCACCATGGGTAGCTGGTCGGGCTCTTAATAATTTTATCCCAAGTTTCCTTGGTATTTATACCGGCTTTGCGAAGTACTTTTTCTAGTTCTTTGTTTTTCCTAATGAACGTACCCTTCGCGCTTTGTTCAGTGAAAACATTAGCGGCCCAAGGCTCAATACCAGGACTAACATTACCGGCAAGCTTACTATTAGACACAGTAGGAGCGACAGCCCTAAGATGAGTGTTACGGTAGCCAGTCCCACGACACCAAAGAGGTTCACCATAAACCTCAGCCAACGCTCTTGATGCTCGCTCAGATTCAATTTTAATTTGGCTAAATATACGTCTTGTTTGGAACTGTGCTTGTAATCCGTCGAAGGGTATACCGTTTTGTTGCAGGTACGTA
>JALRDG010000072.1 GCA_023257055.1 Candidatus Saccharimonadia bacterium
AGTCGACCGACAAAGCGGAGCGTGAGCGTCTGCTGGCTAAAGTGCGCATGGATCTAAAGGGGCGAATCGATGAAACGAGTAAGTATATTCGTCGAAGCGAAAAAACGATGGATTTCGCATTTATGTTTATTCCAAGCGAGTCGCTGTATTACGATCTACTGATTGGAAGCGTCGGATCGGGCAGCAGTAGCCGCGACCTCATAGAATACGCCTTCCGTGACAAGCGAGTGATTATTGTCAGCCCGACAAGCTTCATGGCCTATCTGCAAACGGTCTTGCAGGGGCTGCGCAGCCTGCAAATCGAGGAGCAAGCAAAAGATATTCAGCTGCGGGTTGGAAAGCTCGGCAGTCATATTGCAAAGTATGAGGAGTTCATGCAAAAGCTCGGCAGTTCACTTGGCACAACTGTAAATCATTACAACGCAGCGCATAAAGAGTTCGCGAAGGTCGATAAGGACATCGTGAAGATATCTGGTACATCGCCGAGCGTCGACCCGCTGGCTCTCGACAAGCCGATAAGTAGTAAGGAATAAAAAATACCGCTCCGGTTGGAGCGGTATTTTTATGGTTTCGAACTAGCGACGTGTACGTTCGCGGTAGGTCGAGAGCAGGTAAAGGTTTGCACCGATAGCTGCACCAATGAATGAGCCAAGGATTACTTCAAGTGTGAAACGACTTTGCTTCTTTTCTTCCCGAGTAGCTGATCCACCTTGGAGTTGTGTGTTGGTATTCTCAGTTGCTGCCAATGAAACTGCAGGGTTTAGAATAGGTGACTTAACACGAAGTTCGTGTGGTACTTTTTCTACGCTGTCAATTTTTGATTGATCGACGGCAGACTGCGCAGCTGTAAGGAGGCTAGAGGCAACCAATAGACCAAGCATGAATGAAAGGCCGACGCCAACAGCTTTTGATATGGTACTTGCCTTAACGTAGTTGCGCGCAGCCATGAAGCCGTACATGAATACAGCTGCACCGATTAATTCGGCCGCCATGACAGGCAAGCTTAGCGTAGTGAAGCTATCGTAAGTGACACCGAAGGCGCCATTTGAGATCCAGTTCAGGGCGACAACAGCAGCCATTGCACCGATAAACTGTGCGATCCAGTAAAATACTGCCTGCATGATAGTAATACGGCGAGATGCCCATAGACCGAAAGTAACGGCTGGGTTTAGGTGACCGCCTGATACAGCGCCAACTGCCATGAATAGAGCGATAAGCGCTAGGCCGAGGAACAGTGGAGCAAATGACGAAAGTGTCAATACGGCGACAAGTGTCAATGCGAACGTGCCGAGCATTTCTACGAATACAATCGGAATCAGATTGTCGGGTAGGCCTTTGCCGCTCTTGGCAGCGCCAGTTACAGACGCTCCGTTGGACGACTTTGCGTCGGCTTTTATTGTCGTGATTTTAGTAGTCGTTGGACTTTTTGTCGGTGCAGGTTTTGCTCCTGATGTCTTTTTAGCTGATGTGGCTTTCTTAGTAGCCATAGGTGTCCCTCCATTAATAGTAGATACGTTGTAAGTATAGCATAGACGTTTCAACGGTCACTAGCGTGCTATACTAAACCTATTATGGCATTATTCGTAAATAAGAACGACAAGCGAAGTGAGCTACAGGAGCGAATTGCTGCCGAGCTGCGCGAAAAGGCAATCCAACGCTCAAAGCAGGAGCATAACGACATGGACGGCGTGACCGATCAGGCGTTTATGAAAGATAAAAAACAAACAACCAGCCTAGCATGGGTTTGGATTCTCATCGTACTGTTTATCGTAGCGGCATCTATATTCTTTATTGTAAAGATGAACCAAACGCCAGTAATGGTGTAGTACTCCGAAGACGTGACGAGCGCGTCACATCTGTTGTATAATGAATATCATATGCAGACAGATCTTCATGAATTACAGCAGGTATTGCTCGGGCGAATCGGCGAAAGCGTGACGCCACGAGATGTCCTGAGGGCGCCGGAGTTTAAGGAATTATACGCAAAAATACCATCCCTGCCGCCAGAAGAACGTGGCGCAATGGGACGCGAAATCAATCAGCTAAAACAGGCAGTGGAAGCGGCGATTGATCGACGTGAGGCTGAACTTGAAGAGCATGATATACAGCAGATAGATGTTACGGCGCCATGGGAGCCAGGCGACGCAATGCCGCAACTACTCTCTACTGAGCAAGGAACCCAGCATCCGCTCACGAAAGAGCTCGATAGGGTTATAGACATCTTTACGCGTATGGGGTTCCAGGCTATCGAATCGCGTCAGATCGATGACGACTTTCATATGTTCGGCGCATTGAACTTCCCAGAAAATCACCCGGCACGAGATGGGTATGATACATTCCGAACCGAAGAAGGCTTTATTCCGCCAGCTCACACGAGCACGATGCAATACCGGATTCTAAGCGAGGGTAAGGAAAAATTAGAGGCCGGCGGACAGATCGCAGCAGTGAGTTATGGCCGCGTATTCCGTAACGAAGACGTTGATGCGACGCACGAACATACGTTTTATCAGTGCGAAGGTGTATTTGTGAGCGAAACAGCTAGCTTGAGTCAAATGCTTGGCACGCTCCGAAGCTTCTTCGAGGCGTACTATGGGCAAAAACTTGCCGTTAAAACGCAGCCAGGCTACTTTCCGTTTACCGAACCGAGTCTTGAATTTATGATCGAAAAGCCGGCAGCGATCGGCGGTAAGCCTGGTGAGTGGTTAGAGATGCTCGGTTGCGGCATGATTCACCCAAACGTCCTTAAAACAGCCGGTATTGACCCCGAGGTGTATCGTGGATTTGCCTGGGGTGGCGGTATCGAGCGACTTGTCATGTTGAAATATGGCATCGAAGATTTGCGTCATTTCGAATCTGGTAAATTACAATTCTTGAGGAACTTTTCATGATCGTTTCAGTAAACTGGCTAAAAAAATTCACGACAATTGACGCTACATTGGCTGACCTCGTCGATCTGATCGGTTCGCGACTGGTAGAGATCGAAGAAGTCATCGACATAGGGGCGAAATACAAAGATGCCGTTATTGTGCATGTCGTCACGTGTGAGAAACTAGAGGGCTCCGACCACCTAAATGTTACGAAAATTGACGACGGGCAGGTAGTTGAGGGTGTCGAGCGAGATGAGAATGGACATATTCAGGTGGTGTGTGGTGCACCAAATGCTCGAGCGGGAATGCGCGCCGTGTGGCTGCCGCCAAAAAGTACCGTTCCGTCAAGCTTTGATACAAATGAGCCATTCGTACTCGACAGCCGTAAGCTCCGCGGTGTTATGAGCCATGGTATGCTGGCGAGTGCTACCGAGCTTGCGCTGTATGATGACCATACGGGCATTCTTGATATTGCCGATGACGTTCCAGCTGGGGCTTCATTCGCGCAACTATATGAGCTGGATGACCACTTGCTTGATATTGAGAATAAGTCGCTGACACATCGACCCGACTGCTTTGGTATTATTGGATTTGCCCGAGAAGTTGCCGCAATCCAGGGCAAGGGCTTTACGACGCCCGAATGGCTGCGAGATCTGCAGCCTCATAGTGACGGTTCGTATCCACTTGCGCCGCTCAAAGTGACCATCGATGACGCTGATCTATCCGCGCGATACCAGGCGGTAGTAATTTCGGATATTACACCCCAAGCATCGCCGCTGCTGGTCCAAACGTACTTGGCGCGTGTTGGCATGCGACCGGTGAATGCGGTTGTCGATATGACGAACTACCTTATGCTACTCACTGGTCAGCCGCTACATGCATTTGACTATGACAAAGTGCGCGCTATCGCTGGAGACGATTTTACTATCCATGTCCGCGCAGGTAAGCCCGACGAAAAACTTCTGCTGCTAGATGGCCGTGAAATAACGCTCACTGCCGAAGATATTGTCATTGCGGCGAACGATATTCCGCTTGCACTGGCTGGCGCAATGGGCGGGGCGGCCACGGAAATAGACGAAACGACGACAACTATTATTATAGAGAGTGCTACATTCAATTTATTCCGCCTTCGTACGACACAGATGCGCCATGGAATTTTTTCCGAAGCGATTACGCGCTTCACGAAGGGGCAATCTCCTGAGCAGACCGCCCCAGTACTTATGTCGGCTATCTCGCTCCTGGAGCAATGGTCTCATTCGCGTCAGGCAAGTGCCGTGGCGGATATGTATCCTGGCAAACGTGATTTGCCAACGATTACTATTCCAGTAAGTCGGATCAATGCTGTTCTCGGTACGCACGATGCGACACTGCCGATGCAAGCGACACTTGAAAATGTTGAATTTTCCGTTCAGGTGGATGTGCACGAAGAGGGTAGCGATAGTTTGACGGTAACTCCGCCGTACTGGCGATCCGATATTCATATTCCAGAAGATGTTATTGAAGAAATTGGCCGAATTAATGCCTATGATGATATTGAACCGTCAATGCCATCGCGTAAGTTCGAGGCAATTACGGTAGGTTCGTTCGATGCGCTGAAATCACGCGTACGTACTCGGTTGGTGCGTGCGGGCGCGAACGAGCTACTGACGTACAGCTTCGTCCATGGCGACCTACTTACGGCTGCTGGTCAAAACCCGCAGGATTCGTATCGCATCATTAACAGTATCAGTCCGGATCTTCAGTATTATCGACAGACAATTACACCGAGCCTGCTTGCTCAGGTACATCCGAATGTAAAAAATGGATACGAGAGTTTTGGCCTGTTTGAAATTAACAAGGTACATCGCAAGTCGTTAGAACTCAATGACGAAGATGTGCCCGTTGAGGTATCGCAGCTTGGATTTGTCTATGTAGATGCTAAGCGAACGAATGGGCGGGCGTATTACGTGGCAAAAAAATATGTCGAATATCTGCTTGCAGAATTCGGTATTAACGCCCGATACGAAATGTTATCTGCCGATTCAGCTAGTGCACTTACGGTGCCGTTTGAGCATCGGCGCAGTGCGCTTATTCGTGACATAGCGAGCGGACAACTGTTAGGCGTTGTTGGCGAATACACGCGTCAGAGCCAAAAGTCGTTTAAACTTCCAGGCTTTGCTGCCGGATTCGAAATTGATATGGAGCAGTTGCGTATGGTTGCAGGCAAGGCGAATAGTGTGGCATACAAACCACAGTCACGGTACCCAGGTACGAGTCGTGATATATGCTTCAAAGTGGGCGAAAACGTGCAGTACCAGCAGGTGAGTGATGCTGTAGAGGCTGCGGTTGCCGGAGCTTCTCTTGACGTCTCTGTTGAGCCAATCGACATTTACCAGGCTGAAGCGGCGACAACAAAGAATATTACCGTACGAATCAGTATGGTCGCTCATGATCGTACTCTCACTGGAAATGAGGCGAATGATCTTATGAATGAAGTGAGCTCTGCTGTTATAGCGACCACCGACGCGACGATTGTTTAAAATACTTATCGTTGACACCGTGGATAGCTCTAGAGATACTAGTCGGTATGGAAAAAGACTCGTCGCCGGAATCATCTGTTAACTATCATAATATTCTTTCTTCGTGGGATACGCTTACGGACCTGGATACATATATGGGTGTCGTTATGCGCGCGTATAGTGAGGGGGATCATGAAAGTTGTATGCAGGCGTTGACGGAGCTTGAAGAGCAGTTGCATGATGGAGATTTTTTTGGCGAAGACTGCCTGGTTAGTGGTAAGTTGTGCCGTCTCGATGAGGACGACAATACTCTGCGGCCATGGGACATTGAAAACGTGCAGTCCATGAGGCTTCGGTATGACGGCCTTCAGATTGTATTAATCGAAGATGAGCCGACAATCGTATTTGCTTTTGCTGATATGTATCATGGTGTCGTGTCTGCGGATCAAGCAGAGGAAAGCGGCTGTACGTTCGTCGCCGCGCGTGAGGACTTGACGCAATTGTTTGTTAATGAGGGTAAATACGACGAAGTCATCGATATGCAGGATATGCTGCGCACGCATCATGAAGCTGTCGAAACTCTTATGAGGACGGAGGATTATGTCCGAGCATCCACCGCCGATCGGATGGAGTTATTGCATGAAAAGCTTGCTGATATTAGCGAGAAGCTAACTGGATTCTGGAGCGATGTGCCAGTTAGCGTACAGGCTGATATATTTTATCGAATTAGAAAAGACACGACCGATCCGATTAATTGGCGAGAGGCAAAGGTTTCACAGGGGCGGCTAGATGATGACAAGAGAGTTGATATCAATGGAATATTCAAGGGTGTGGTTGTTCCAGCGGATCACCCAGCTTGCGAGCGCCGTAGTATGAGCCGAAATGAATCACGCATTTGGCTGTCACCGCATGCAATCTTTGATGGCGAGACCGTTGCCATGGTTCCGTTGCAGAGTATTACGTATGTCGAAATACACCGCTAGCCGTTGCTTTTGCGGGCTGGTTTTTATACGATAATACACAGTGGATTGCAACCGGCAATCTCGTCCTGCTGATTGAGGCAGAGTAAGGCATGGGAGACAATGTTGGATATTCTTGGCAGCGTGCCTGTCGAAGTGTACGCAGTGCTGGTTGCCGTGCTGGTAATCGGTGTGGTCGGATTCTTCGTGTATCGCTCCTCATGGTGGCAGCGACGCTTGATGGTCCGTGATGACCTGATGCTGAATGGTGCCGACGAACGACTTCAGCAGCTGCAGGCCAGCAGGGAAGTCCTCGACGCGGACATCCGTCAGAATCACGAGGTATACTCGGATCGAAAGGCGAAACTGCTCGAACGGCGCCTGGAGCTTGGCATTGACGAGCTGGAGCGTGAGATTCCTAAGCTGGAATCGGAGTCGCGTACGATTACCTCAGAGATTAAGGAAATTAACCGTGCGGTTGCCCGAGCAGAAAAACGTCGTCGTCGCTTCAGTAAGAAGAGTGGCACGACTGCGGCGGTAAAGAGACTGCCAATGACTGCCGACAGTGACACCGAGCCGGTGAACCTTGCAGAGCAGTACGATGCAGTTATCGACCGGCCCGAAGATGACGCCAAGCTTTTGGAAGACGTACCGCCAGCGCGCGTCATGCCGCTGACGCCACCGTCGGACGAAACGTTTGGTAGCGGTTCGCACAGTGCCAGTCTGGACGATGACCGACGAGCTACGAATTTTCAAGCATAGTTTCTCGTGTGCGCTATACAGGAGGAATATTATTGCCTTGCTGCAATAATATTCCTCCTGTTTTTCATTGACGGCCGTATAAGCGCGTATCTACAATGCTATACTTAAGGCATGTATTCACTCACGAGGGCACTTAGTTATGCTCAAAAATTATTCCCTTACTACTTAGGCGTCACGATCGCATCCATGCTGGTTGCGTTGGCGTCAATCGCCATCCCATTCGTTTTAAGCGCAGCTACCGACCTAATGGTGCGTTCGATCGAAGGCGAGAATCCAGATATTCGCTTGGCACTTATCTTCGCCGGCTTGTTGTTTCTGCTTGATGCAGGTAGTACGATTGTACGTAATATTGGCGGCTATCTCGGAGATGTATTGGCAGCCCGCTTGAAGGCACAGCTTTCGACGCGGTATTATGAACATCTTTTGAAATTGCCACAGCAATATTACGATGGTGAACTGACAGGTACAATTATCAATCGTCTGAATCGTGCTATTACCGAGGTATCGAACTTCGTGAATATGTTTGCGAATAATTTTTTCCAAATGTTGCTGACGACGGTTATTACGTTGATTGTCGTACTGTTTTATAGCTGGGAATTGGCCCTACTTGTTCTGATTTTATATCCACTATTCCTGTGGCTGACGGCTATTACGAGTAAAAAGTGGCAGTCGATGCAAACGAAAAAGAATGCCGAAAGTGACATTGCTAGCGGCCGTTTCGCGGAAGTCGTGACGCAAATAAAAGTTGTTAAGAGCTATGTGCAGGAAAAGCTTGAGCATCGTCATTTTAGGAAGCGATACAAGAAGACGGTCGCGTTGACGAAAGAGCAGTCGATCTATTGGCATAAAATGGATGTTGCGCGCGGCATGGTGCTGTCGGTTATCTTCTTTTCGCGATCATAGAAGGGCGGGTCCACAATCTCGCACTGTGCTTCACCTTTGTCGGCGCAATGCAGCGACAGTGTTCTTGTTGACCAATCTCCCGGCACTGCAAATCTGACGTAGCCCACCGCCAGTTTGAGGTAAGGGGAATAGGCGCCTGTCGTCACAACGCCAACCGGCTCATCGCCATCAAATAACTCGCATCCCGCACTCGGTATCAGATCCCGACAGAGCAGCCCGAAAAGCCGCTTGCCGGGCGGCGGGGCCAACAACGCCTCGCGGCCGATGAACCCGTCATTGGTCAAGTCCACGAATTTGTCCAACCCCGCCTCAGATGGCGTCATTGAAGAATCAAAATCGCTGCCGCTGTCCAAGATACCTGCCTCGATCCTGCGGATGTTCATCGATTGCATGCTTCCAAAGATCATTCCGCTGGGCGCGCCCGCTTCCATCAGGGCGTTCCATAGGCGCGGACAGTCAGTATCGTCACCCTGCGTGTAGATCTCATACCCCAATTCACCCGTCCAGCCAGTTCGGGAAATCAACAACTTCTGCCCATCAAGATCGAAAACGCCGCAGTGAAAGTAGCCAAAGTCGGCAGTGATTGCTCCCGATGAGACCGAGCGCATCACCTCAAAGGACTGCGGACCCTGCAGTTGCAGGACACGCGACTGCGGGTCGGTGAGGCTCACATCAAACCCAAAACGATGCGCCAGAAACCAGGTATCCAGTTCGCCATCCGGATGAACGAACCAAAAACGAGTCGCCCCGAGCCGCAGCAGGATCCCATCAGCAAATAGCCCGCCATCGTGTGTGCACGCGACCACATAGCGCGCCCGACCGAT